>JALGUJ010000119.1 GCA_029820945.1 Candidatus Zipacnadia bacterium
AAAGGGCGTATCCGTAGCGCAACTCACGTCCGGCACTCCTCGTGCCTTCACCTTGAGGCGCGGGTGTGCCCCTCCCGGCCAGCGCAGACGGTGCCGCGATCATGTCCGCGTCGGCCGATGGTCGACTCTACGCGATAGGAGCCCGTGGCGCATGCGAGTGGGGCTTGGAGGCAACCGGGTGCGCCATCGACAGGGCGCCGTGTGTGCGCGGGCGGCGTGTTGGCGGGCTCGCGGGATTGCCCCGCTGGCGTGTCCTCGTCTGCATGAGCCCGGCAAGGGCAGTGGAGCGAACAGATACTGCCACCGTGGAGCGGGTTCAGTAGCGGTGGCGCTCGTCCGGCCGCGCCAGCAACGCGCGCAGGGTCGCATCCATCTCTGCGGGCTTCGACGCCTGCAGGCAGAGCACCGTGCCCTCGGGCAGCACCACTGCCCGCCCCGCAACCGGCTCCGGCGGCCCCGCAGGGTCAAGCGCCCGCACGGATGCGGTTCTCGGCCCGCCTACCAGGATCAGGTTCGCGTCGTCCGGCGCGTCCGGGGGGGTGACGACGGGAATCTGCAGGGCGGGATCGGCCTTCGTCCAGGGCAGGTCGAAGCGATAGGTCGGGTGCGCCAGGTGCGCGCGCCAGTACTGGAAGTAGCGCGACAGGTGCTCGACGGCGCCCACTTCGAGGTGGGGGCGGGCGCGCCCATGCAGGACCTGGCGATCGAGTTTGAGGGTGGCCCGGACACGGTCGTCGCCGTCCGGTTGCCCGGCGGCTGGCTGAGGCGCTGGGCGCGCGCGGCGCGGCGCCGGAGGTTCTGCCCGCCGGGGACGTGGTCGGTGACGACCTGCTCCCGTCGGAGGTCATCTCCGGCGCGAACGTCATCGCCCTGGGCGACGTGTTCAGCAACCGCGTGATCGCCGCCTTGCTTGGGCGGCAGCAGACACGCGCGGACACGCTCTACCCCGGGCCTGACGGTTATGTGATACGCACCGTCCACGATCCCTTCGCGACCGGGCACAATGTCCTGGTGCTCGCGGGGAGCGACGATGCCGGCGTGGCGAAGGCCGTGGAGCAGTTCATACGGCGATACGTGCAGGCCGGCGATGGCGACTTCGTGCTCGTAGAGCCGATCGTGGATGTCGAGTACCACTGGGTCGAGTACCCCTGCGTGCCCCCCGACCGGTGGGAGAAGCGGATGCCGCAGGTCCGCGGCGATGAGTACATCCGCGAGTTCTGCACCAATGCGGGAGTGATGAACGAGCAGGGAGCGATCGTGCACTGGACGCCGATCCGGCTGCGGCCGTGCAGACGGTCGTCTCATGCCTGAACATGCTCGCGGAGACATGGTTCTACCTGGGCGATGAGGAGCCGCCGCCGATGATGGCGGCCATGCTGGAGAGGAACCTGGCGGCCCTTGAGTCGGCGCAGCAGATAGGCCGGGCGCACGTCATGGCGCCCGGTATCACGAGCTTCGCGCTCATGTGGGACGTCATCAAAGAGCTGCCTGTGTTCACCGACAGAATGCGGCTGGCGATGACGAATGCCCTGCTCAGCGCCGCCCGCCAGGGCCACGAGCACAGGGCGATGCACTCGCTGATCCGCGAGGGCTGCCGTCAGATCCATGACGAGAACCACGGGACGAACTCCGCGCTCCAGGACTTCATCGTCTGGCAGTACTTCGATCGCTACTACGACCTGCCCGAGTCGCGCTACTGGATGGAGATGACGGACGTGGTGTTCCGCGGGCAGGCGGGCGGCTTCCAGATACCCGAGGACTCGGGCGGTTACATGGCGTCGTGTCCCGGCCACAGCCTCGTGTTCGCCATGGCGAGGCCCTACATGGAGTACTTCACTCGAGGAGTCGCGGCCGAGCATGCCGACTACTTCGTGCTCGCAGGCCTGAGCAACCTCGGCATGCTCACCGGCTTCGGAGACACCACCGGCCTGGTGCCGACAGGCTACTTCCCGGTCCTGGCGCGTGTACTATGGCACACCGGCGATGGCCGGTACCGCCGGGTCATGGAGAACGCGCTGCACCAGAACTCGGGGCTGCGCGGCTACCAGAGTTGGATTCCGGTGCGCACGGACGTCCCCGCCGTGGAGCCGGTGGACATGGCGGGGATCCGCGTGCAGCCGACCTACCCGCGGCCTGTGGAGAAGGGCGCCGGCCGGCTCGACCCCGTCTTCCTGCCGAAGGAGCCGTTCGATGACGGGCGGTTCAACAAGGTCTGCCTGCGCGAGGGGTGGGGCGCGGACAGGCGGTATCTGCTCCTGAGCGGCATGAAGCGCGATGGGCACACGCAGTACGACGTCAACTGCATCGTCAACTTCACCGACAGTGGCAAGATCTGGCTGGCGGACCACGAGTACGGGCTGCGCCGGGCCTCGGATCACAGCGGCATCGTCGCCATGCAGGACGGCGACCGGCGCTCGCCGGCGGCCCAGGCCTACGTCCGCCAGAAGGCCGACTTCCCCGGTGCCGGACTGCTTCGAACGGACGGCGCCATGGGCGACCTGCAGTGGAGTCGGAACATCGTGTGGCTGAAGGGACGCTGGTACGCCGTGCTGGATGACCTGCGGGCCTCCCAGCCCGGCGAGTACTTCCTGCGGGCGTCCTGACGGGGCATCGGCGATCACGAGCTGCTGGCGGACGGCCTGCGCCTGACGCAGGACGACCAGCAGATGCGCGCGGTCACCGACGGCGAGGGGAGCCTCGACGTGGATGAGGTACGGTTCGGCAATCCGGGCCACTGGACCGACTTCTACGGGCTCGAGGAGCCGCTCGTGAAGGTCCTCAGACAGGACAAGATCGTGCGGCTCGCCGAGGGAGAGACCGCCCGTTTCGCCACCGGCCTGAGCGTGGCTCCCGCAGATGCGACCGCGGGCCTGGGGATCGCGCTGCTGCGGGGGCCGGTGGCCGCGATGGGCACTGGAGACGACCGCTGGCTGGTCGCCTCCGGCTCCTTCGAGGCGGGGGAGGTAGCCTTCACAGGCGAGATGGCACTGCTGGGGTCGGGGATGATTGCGGTTGCGGATGCCACCGACCTCACCATCGGGGCCGAGACGCTCCTGCTGTGCTCCTCCGGTGGCATGCTGTTCGCCAGCTCGGACGACGGCAGCGTCATCGCACTCGACGACGCGCTTGAGGTGCAGTGGTCGTGGCAGGCCCCGGAGGCGATCTCCGCGGTGGTGGCCGGCGACCTCGACGGTGACGGCGAGCCGGAGGCCGTCGCGGGCAGCGAGGATCACTTCATCTACGCTCTCGACGGTGGGGAGGTGACCTGGGAGTTTGAGGTCCGGGCCGGCGAGTACCTGGGCGGGCCGCAGAGGGCGAAGGACCTGCTGATCGCGGACCTCGATGCCGATGGCGGCCCGGAGGGGTGGTTCGAGGACGAGTGAAGCCGGCGCGGGACGGGGACAGGAGGCGACCGTGCGGACAACGCGCTTGGTTCTGAGCGTGCTCGCAGCCACCGCGACGCTCCCGGCGCAGGCGCAGCCGGTCGGGGACGTCCGCGCTTGGCCGCAGGTCCTGATGCCCTGTGCCGGTGGCAGACACGAAGGCATCTTCCGGGGCAATCTCATCCTCCGCCCCGGCGCCGTCGCCTACGAGGTGCTGCACAGCACCGCCGATGTCGCATACACGCTCGCATTCCCGCTCTCGCTGGTGGTGGACTTCCCACGGGCGACTGGAAGCTCGGCGCGCTCGTGCTCCAGCCGATCCTCTACCAGGCCGAGACCTCCTCCTCGACCGTCCGTTCTGGAACATGGAAGTCACTCCTCCTGCTGGCCTGTAGCGATCCTGCAGACCGTGGCGTCCCGCTGTGCCGATGGACCCGCTGCTCCCTTCGACCGGCCGGGCCGAGCCTACCATGAGAGGAGGTTGAGCAGGATGCGCTCAGCGACGGGATCGTAGCTGGGCCCGTCCGCCCGCACGTGCCCCTGCAGGTCGAGCTGGCAGAACAGGATCGTGCCGTCACCGCTGGCGGCCGGGATCTCCGCGACCACAGTGGACCGGGGCTTCGCAGCCCACACGACTGCTTCACCGCGGTCCACCGCCGGTCCCTGGAGCCTCGCCACCGCCACCGTGCCGGGCCGGCCGTTCCACCGCATCAGCCACTCGGGCTCAATGGCCGCCAGTAATGCGCCACGGCCAGCGCGTCGGCGATGTCATGGTCGAGGCCGCTCCACTGGGTCTTCGGTCGGCCGAAGGTGTTCATGTACTCCGTGTTCGTCGTCGTGCGATCGCCCGCGGCGCGGACCCAGCCCGGAATCGCCGGCGCGATGTGCCCCTCGTCGGTGCGCGTGACCTTCCCGCAGGTGTGGACGTCGTAGTCTTCGCGCGTGCCTGTGCTGCCCGTGCGCAACGTCGGGCGCGTGGGATCGAGTGCATTCACGAAGTCCTGGAACTGGCCCGTCTCCCACTCGTTGTCCCGCCTCGACTCATTGCTCAGTACCCACATCACCACCGACGGGTGGTTCCACAGCCGAACCATCCACCCCGCCGCGTCGAGCATGCAGTTGCGGTGCCACACCTCCAGCTCCTCGGGCGTGAACCGGTAGTCGGTGTAGTTGTAGAGCACCGGGAACTCCGCCAGGATCATGGTGCCGTGCTCGTCGCAGATGTCCGCCCAGAGCGTGGGCCGGGGCCGGGTGTGAGTGCGGAAGGAGTTCATGCTCATCTCGCGCGCCTCGGTCACAAGGTAGTCCAGCTCATGGCCGGTGATCGTGTCGCCCCAGTCCCACTCGAACACCAGGTTCGATCCCCGCAGCCACAGGTTCCTCCCGTTCAGCGTGTAGTTGCGCTCTGCGACACCGATCTCGCGCATGCCGAAGCGGAACGTGAGCTCGTCCAGCGTCTCGTCGCCCTCCAGCAGGGCCACGTCGGCGACGTACAGATTGCGCTCTTCGTACGTCCACGGCTCCACCTCGGACATCGGCACCTCGATACTGAAGTGTTCCCCGCCGAGCGGGTTGGGATCAGGCACCAGGCGCGCGTCGGCAGTGCCCTGGCCAACGGCCTCCCCCTCCGGCCAGGGGTGCACGCGCGCGCAGCGTCAGACCGTCGAGTGGCTCGAGGCCCGTCGGAGTGAGCCGTATCCTGACATTGCTCCCTGCGAGGTCGGGGATCGCCAGCACCCACTTCATGTAGGCCCGGTCGGCGAAGTCGATCCAGATGTCATCCGTCAGGGCTGGCATGCCGCGCTTGTGGCAGCTCGCGAACCCCGCCGGGATGAGGAAGAAGCCGCTCCTGGCCTTCGGGACGCCGCGAGCGCCCGCGGTCTTGAGGACGATCCGATTGACGCCCGGCCTGAGCACTCCCGGCGGAACGATGACCTGATACGGACCCGTCGGATCGTTCCGGCCGACCTCGATCCCGTTGATAAACGCGGTGGCGCCGAGCGCGATGTAGTTCCACCGCAAGAGAGCCAGCTTCTCGACCTGCTCGTCCGTGACCTCGAAGGTCCGCCTGGCCCAGACGAAGGCGATCTTGGTGGCCGCCTCCCGGCTCCATGGGAGCAGTTCACCCGGGAGCGTCACCGGCGTCCAATTCAGGCCGGCCTGGCCCTCAGCCGTCTCCGCCTCTTCGTTCCCCTCGCCGATGACGTACTCCCACCAGCCGTTAAGTAGCACCACGTCGGCGCGGCGCCCCTCGTACCCGTGCGCGGCGCTCAGGCACGCCAGCGCGGCGCAAACTACAAGAAGCGCCTTCATCGCCAATCCCTCCTCGGTCGGAACGGGCACGGCCACGACCGCCTGCGCTCCGTGATCACCGCTGCACACCGCCTGACGCATCATCGGACGACCGCTGGGCCGCCCCGTCCCATGCCACCGATCGAGGCGGACTGCCCACCCCGCATCGGCGTAGGCGCCGAATCCGTGCCGCAGCGGCAACACGATCTGGAACTCGGTGTGGCGTTTCCGCCTCATATCCATCAATGCTCCTGGATCCCCCAGACGCCTTGATTCGCCCTCGTTCCAGGTGGACCGGGGACCGACGTCCAGACCGCGGCCGTTACGCTCCGAGGCAACGCGCCCCGACGCGGGCCCCGCACCGGCTCCCGGGGGCAGATCGGAGGTGATGGAGTGCTGTGCGCGGAAGTCGGATGCCACAGGCCAGACTATGCTGTTCGGAGGGTGCGTGCTGTCATGGCGGCTACCTGGCAAAGGGACCGAGGCGCTACTGCAGCGATCGGGTGGGCCATAGTTGCCGTACTGGCATCGCTGCGCGGTACCCCTGTGCAGGCCGCCGACTGGCCCATGTGGCGATGTGATGCTATGCGCGGCGCCGTGGCTGGCGAGACGCTGCCCAACGAGCTGCACCTGCAGTGGGTGCGGGAGCTCCCGGAGCTTGAGCCCGCCTGGCCGGACGAGCCCCGCATGCGCTTCGATGTCGCCTACGAGCCCGTTGCCGCCGGCGACACGCTCTTCGTGGCCTCGCCGCGCTCGGACAAGATAACCGCCCTCGATACAGCCACCGGCGTGGTCGAGTGGGAGTTCTTCGCCGGCGGACCGATCCGCTTCGCCCCGGTGCTCTGGCGCGACCGGCTCTTCTTCGCCTGCGACGACGGCCACCTGTACTGTATCAGCGCGAGCGACGGCAGCCTGCTGTGGAGGTTCCAGGCAGGACCGTCCAGACGTAGAGCGCTGGGGAACGCTCGGCTCATCTCGACCTGGCCTGTGCGTGGCGCGCCGGTGGTAGCGGATGGCACGGTCTACTTCGCGGCCGGCATCTGGCCCTTCATGGGCGTGTTCATCTACGCCCTCGACGCCGAGACGGGTGAGGTCGTCTGGGTCAACGACGGCCAGGGAGCCGAGTACACCGACCAGCCTCACGGCGGCGCCTATGCCTTCGGCAGCGTCGCCCCACAGGGCTACTTCGTGGTCAGCGGCGACCGGCTGATCGTCCCCAACGGCCGCTCGACGCCGGCGGTGTTCGACCGAAGCTCCGGCGAGATGCTGTACTTCCACATGGCCGAGAACAAGAGCATCGGCGACTTCGCCGCCTCAGCAACCGCGGACCTGTTCTTTAACAGCGGGCACGTCTACTCGCTCGAGACCGGCTCGCATTTGGGGCGCCTCGGCGCTGGGCCGGTCCATTCCGCGGAGGCGATCTATACTGCTGAGGGAGGCACGATCGTCGCCTACGAGCCGGCCGACGCACAGGTGGAGCAGGACGGGGACGGCGCAGGCGGCACGCCCACCGGGCTGGCGGTGCGGCCCCTCTGGCGCGGCGATGAGGGCGTGACCCACGTCTTCGCCCTGGCCGGCGACGTGCTGCTGTGCGGCGGCAGCGGCAGCATCAGTGCCGTCAGGTTGGGGGATGCGGACCGGCTTGCCGACGAGGTCTGGCGCGAGGAGCTGCCCGACGAGCCGGCCTCGATGATCGTGGCCGACGGTAAGCTCTTCGTCTCGACGCTGGGCGGCCGCCTGCTGTGCTACGGCCCGGCCGTCGTGGCGGTGCGTCAGCACCAGATCCAGGCGCCGCCCGAGACACTCGACGACGCCTGGACCGGCCGAGCGGCGGACATCCTCGAGAGGACCGGCGTCCGCGAGGGCTACTGCCTCTGCCTGGGCGTGAGCACCGGGCGGCTCATCGAGGAGCTTGTGCGCCAGTCGGAGCTTCACGTGATTGGCATTGACTCCGATGCCGACAAGATTGATCGCCTGCGCCGCCGCATGGACACGCTCGGCATCTACGGATCGCGCGCGGCCCTGATCGTGGACGACCCCGCGACGGCCATGCTCCCGCCGTACCTTGCAAGCCTGACGGTCTCCGAGGACGTGGCGGCGGCCGGCATAGCGGCCGAACAGGGCTTCGTGAAGAGGCTGTTCGAGCCGATGCGCCCGTACGGCGGCGTGTGCTGCCTCGACATCTCAGCCGCGCAGCACGCCGAGCTTGCCGCGTGGGTCGCCGCCGCCGACCTGCCCAACGCCGAGGTCGAGCGCTCCGGAGACTGGACGCTCCTGGTGCGTGCGGGTGCGCTGCCCGGCGCCGGTTACTGGACGCACCAGTACGCGGACGCGGCCAATACGGTTGTGTCCACGGACTCGCTGGTTCGTGCGCCGCTCGGCCTGCTATGGTTCGGGGGCTCGTCAAACGTCAACATCTTGCCCCGGCACGGACACGGCCCGCCCGAGCAGGTCGTGGGGGGCCGGCTGTTCATCGAGGGCCCGAACAGCCTGCGCGCACAGGACGTGTACACCGGCCGCATCCTGTGGGAGCGGGAGCTGCCGGGCTTCGGGAAGGCCTACGACAACACCGCTCACCAGCCCGGGGCGAACGCCCTGGGCAGCAACTACTCGTCGGCTCCGGACGGGATCTACGTGGTCTGGGGCGGCCGCTGTCTGCGCCTTGATCCCGCCACCGGCGAGACCGTCCGCGAGTTCACGCTGCCCCCCGCCCCGGGGGAGGACAGGCCGCAGGCCTGGGGCTTCGTCAGCGTCTACCGTGACCTGCTGATCGCCGGGGCCAGCCCGATCATCTTTGACGGCGAGCAGCCCATTGGTACCAAGGATAGCTGGGACGCGACCTCGAGCGCCCAGATCGTCGCCATGGACCGCTACTCAGGCGAGGTGCAGTGGAGCTACGACAGCCGCCTGGCCTTCCGCCACAACGCCATCTGCGTCGCCGATGAGAGGCTCTTCTGCATCGACCGCCTGCCCGACGCCATCGTCGCGAAGATGGCCCGGCGGGGCCAGGAGAGCGACGTCCCGCCGCGGCTGACGGCCCTGGATGTGCGGACGGGGGAGGTGCTGTGGAGCACGACCGATGACGTCTTTGGCACCTGGCTGTCATGCAGCGTCGAGCACGGCCTGCTGCTCCAGGCCGGGCGGCCCTCTCGGGACATGCTTCCCGACGAGCCCGGCGACCGGATGATCGCCCATCGCGTCGATGACGGGACGGTGGTGTGGGATCGTCGCCACCACTACAACGGGCCGCCGCTGCTGCACGGCGACACCATCATCACCCAGGGACAGGCCTTCAGCCTGCTTGACGGCGAACGCAGGATGCGCCGCCACCCGTTGACGGGCGTCGGGGTCCCCTGGCGATGGGAGCGGGCCTACGGCTGCAACACGGCCATCGCCAGTGAGTGGCTACTGACGTTCCGCTCCGGAGCTGCGGGGTTCTACGACCTGGTTAGCGACGGCGGCACGGGGAACCTGGGCGGCTTCAAGTCGGGCTGCACCTCCAACCTGGTGGTCGCCGACGGCGTGCTCAACGCGCCGGACTACACCCGCACCTGCACCTGCAGCTACCAGAACCAGACCTCACTGGCGCTGGTTCATGACCCGGCGGTGGAGCTGTGGACATTCACCGGCCTCCCGCTCGGCGACGAGCGCATCATCAGACTGGGCCTGAACCTCGGGGCCCCGGGCGACCACATGGCCGGGAATGGTACCCTGTGGCTGGAGTACCCCGCCACGGGTGGCCCTTCACCGGACTTGAGCGTGACCATCGAGCCCGAGGAGCCCCGCTGGTTCCGCAGGCACTCGTCACGCATCGAGGGTGGCGATCACAGGTGGGTCGGCGCCTCCGGCGCAGAGGGGCTGAGCAGCCTCTCCGTTCACCTCGCAGGGCCTGAAGACGGGGAGCGTGCCTACACCGTTACGCTGTACTTCTGCGAGCCCCGCGACCTGGCGCCCGGCGAGCGCGTCTTCGACGTGGCGCTTCAGGGCGAGACGGTGTTGGCGGACTTCGACATCGCCCGAGAGGCGGGGGCGGCCAATCGCGTCATTGCCAGGACTGTCGAGGGCGTGACAGTCGGGAGTGACCTGACCGTCACGCTCGTCGTGACACATGGCTCCGAACCGCCGGTGCTGTGCGGGATCGAGGCGGTGGCCGAGGGGGGCGAGTAGCCCCGCGACCGCGTCCGGGCCTGGATCACCGCCATCATGGCGCTCCGCCATGGCTGCGCAACCGCCCTGTACGAGGCCGGCGTGGACCTGGGAACCGTCGCGCGCTTCCTCCGCCACCGCGACTTGAGCGCGGTCAACCGCTACGTGCACGCCTCCACCGACCGCATCCGCCAGGAGATCGAGGACCGCCTCGGCACCCAGGACGCCAATGCCCTCACGAGCAATGGCCTGGGCCCAAGCTCCCGCGCCGTGCAGCATCTGCCAGATTCATTGTATCGACGTGGACTCCCGGTCACCAGGGGAGTATGATGGTACTGGCGTGCGAGATACTCGCCCGCAGCAGGCGCCTCCCGCACGCCGGCCACAGGGGGTGAGACCGGTGCGCAGTTCTGGCGCTCGACATCAGTTGACTCCAGACGTGCCCCCTTCTCACGTACGAACCACTGCCACGACCCTTCCCCTTTGCTATCCCAGCCCAACATCCTCTACTACGACCACGCGTCGAACTCCCGTAGTGGCGACAGCAAGCGCGTGAGCCAGCGGACCGAGGACGGCTTCCAGCAGTTCGTGTACCAGGGGCCGGACTGCCAGAGCTGGCCTCAGGCCAGCTCCCTGCAGCTCGAGCGTGACGAGGGCGAGCAGACGGTGGCGCAGTACACCATGGGCTCGGGGCTGGAGGCCGTGCGCCGCGATAGCACGAGCAGCAGCGGGCCTGCGGCCAGGGCTGGCCAAACCTCCTGAACGGCAAGAGCGATGGCTGGCGCTGGCGCTGACGGGCGCGGACGAGGCGGTGACCGACACCTACCGCCACGACGCCCGGGGCGTGCTGCTGGCGAGCACCGGCAGCACCGTCAACCCGCACACCTACGTGGGCCGCGAGCGCTACTACCGCATGCCTAACGCGGACATGTACCACCTCATGAAGTGTGAGGGAACAAATCTGCCGCCGCGTCCGCCGGGCAGGGTAGGAAACGCTCCACCGCCAGATCCGCTTCCTGACTTGCAGGCCTGGCCTCCCTATGGCATTTGGTACGCAACATGCCACTGACGTTCGCCCGACTTACCAGTGTTTCCACCGGAAGAGCCAATGCCGCCGGGGATCGACGTTCCCGAAGAGTACGTGACCCTTCCCATTGTGAACTCAGAGTGGCGGCAGTCACTATGCGTGTCACGACTTGCGTGTGCATCTACCATGCCGGCTACAGTCAGACAGGGAGCTTTCCGACAGGTGCTCCGTACCGGAGCTGCTGGACGGCCTGCCCGGGCGAGATCACCATCCGACGGTATCTCATCGATTAGGCCAAGGGGGAGCGGATGGCGCTCGGTTCAGGCGGTAGGGATAGAGCGGCTTCCGGCCCCGAGGCAGCGGAGGTGTCAGGCGTATGTCCGTAAACACGTCGGTTGCTCGGCCGTCGCGCGCCAGGCGTACCCGGCACCACACGTTGCGCAGCAGCGCCTCCTGGAAGCCCGTGAACCGGCCGGTCATGTAGTAGCTCATGGAGATGACGAACCCCTGCCCCAACGCGCGCGGCCATGAGCACATGTCCGTTCTCGTAGCGGACCAGTGGCTGCCACTCGGGGGCCAGTTCACCCAGCGACTGCCAGCAGGGCTTGGCCGCGTCGGTCAAGTGCGGCCGCAGGTCGCAGGGGGCGCGCATCAACCCGACCTCAGCGGCCCATGAGGGCGGTGGCAGCGGCGCGTTGCCCGGTCGCTTGCCGTCCTCCCAGTAGAAGCCGGGGCGCACGCGTCATTGCAGGCGGTACCCGGCGACGGCGCCCCGAACTCGGCTCTGGCTGCTGATGCGCACGCGCGCGATGTTCATGCCGTTGTTGTAGGTCCACAGGGCGATGCCGCCGCCGGACAGAGGCTCCGGATCGTCGAAGGCGATCAGGAAGTCGTCGTCCATGAAGTACTCGATATGCCCCCCGCGCTTCTCCACACGCGTCTTGAACCAGTGGCGGTGGAAAGCGGCGTTGTTGCTCTTCGGGTTCACGAAGACGCCCTTCTCGTTGGTGCCGACGACCTCGTTGCCGCGCAGCATCTTGGCGTGCTTGTTGTGGTCGCCGGCGTAGATGAAGCTGTAGCCGCTGCACAGATCGCGCCCGTCGGCGCAGATGGTGCAGTTGAGGTCACTGGCGTCGGAGTAGCCGGGCTGGGCCGGGAGGTCCATGATGACCGCGGACCAGAACTCGAGCACTATGTCGCCGAGCCACTCATCCTTGCACCACACGATGGGGTTCTTCGGGTCGCCCTCGGGGTCGACGCCGCCGAACCACGACCAGCCGGGGAAGCAGGCCCAGCGGTCATGCACCGACCAGATCCCGCCGCCGGGTCTCCAGTCGGTCGCGGCGCCGCTGAAGGTCTGGTCCAGGATGCCATCGCTGCGCACGTGGATCTGCCCGGGCCCCGGCGACAGGCCGGCGCCCTCGAAGCCGAGACGGGTGTCCACGAGCGCGCCGCCGACCTGATGCGCCAGCAGCGTGGCCCCCCCGAGCTCGTCCACCAGCGACGCGATGACGGCATCGCCGTCGCGCTCGACGACCAACTGAGGCGACCGCGCTGCGGAGGTGGCCGTGCCGCTGGCGAGGACGCGGTCGCCCATAGCCAGTTCGGCCACCAGCGCACCGTCGGCGCACTGGGCGCGGAGGCGGGCGCCGCCCCGGAGCTGGTCGTCCGTGCCGAGCAACAGCGTCAGCCCCCCGCTCTCCTGGGCGAGGGCCTTGAGCTGGACGTCAACGCGGTAGTCTGTGAAGAGCGGCAGGTCGTAGAGGTAGCGCCCGTCATCGAGCTGCTGCCAGCAGGCCTGCGGTGAAGCCCAACTGGTCATCGTCTCCTCCTGGGTGAACTGCTGGGTAATGGGTGGCGCCTTCGGCGGCGGCCGGTGGAAGGAGACGCTGACGTTGTCGAAGCAGGCGGGGCTGTCTCCCTGGACAAGGAAGCCGATCTGGCCGCGGCCGAAGGTGGTGTCCGCGGCCTCCAGCACGAGGCGGTCATCTGCCGAGACCGTGATGTGCCCTCGATGGACGCGCACGCGGATGTCCTCGAACCGGTTGCGGACGCAGGTGAATGCGGCTGTCGCGAGGGGCTGGGGCTTGCCGTCGCGCACGCGCACCAACTCCCGCGTGCCCTGCCCTCTTGGGGTGGTGCCCCAGCGAACGAGGTAGTAGTTGCCCGGGCCCTGGTAACACACGATGAGCCCCACGCGCTGGGCCTGCTTGAGCTTGACCGCGGCGTGGGCCGTGTAGTCCTCCCAGTCCGGAGATCCGGTGGTGGCGATAGCGCTGCCGCCGGGGCTCTGGGCGGCGCCGTAGAGGTGCTCCCGCTCGACGCTCCAGCGGCCGCGGAGCGGGAGGCAGCGGCGGCTGGGGAGTGGATTGGCGGCGAAGGTCTCGCGATAGCGGTCCCAACTGCGGATCTGCACGTCGTCGAAGTAGGCGTCGGAGCAGGTGTCGGCGTAGAGCGCAACACGGCCGCGCACGAAGGTGTCGTCCATGGCGGTGAGCGCGAGGCGGTCGTCCACGCGCGCCTCCAAGCAGCCCCCGGCCACGGCGATCTCAAGCCGGTACCACATGTCGGCCTGGTAGGGCATGTCAACCCGCTCCGCCAGCACGCGCCATTGGCCGCCGTCAACGAGCATAAGCTGGAGCCTGCCCGCCGGCGGAGCGCCGGCGGGCGTGGAGCATGACCATCGCAGGAGGTAGTAGTTCTCGGTGTCCTGGAAGCAGGCCGCGAGGCCGACGGCCCCGTCGGCTGCGGGCTTGACGGCGGCACGGAAGCGGTAGCTGTCCCAGAAGTCGTAGCCGGTCACGGCCAGGGCGCGAGCCTCGGCCTGAACGTGGAAGGAGAATGGGTTGGCGGAGAGCGAGGGCTTGGGGCGCTCCTCGACCTCGCCGCTGCTGGCCCAATGGCCCGAGAGCGTCTCCCAGACGCCGGCGTTCTCCGGGGCACGCTCGAAGTCGTCGTCCATCCTGATCGGCGCAAGGGGTTGAGGCGTGAGCTCCTCGACCTGGAGGCCGCCCTCAACCGCGAGCCCCACCCGGCCTTCGTGCAGCTCCATGTCGTAGGCGGCGAGCATGGGGCGACCGTCACACACGAGCCGGAGGAGCCATGCACGACGCTGGATAGCGATCTCATGCGGCCCCGGGGGGAGGGTGGCCTCCGGCGTTAATGGGAAGCGTTGGCCATCGCTGCAAAGGCCCAGGAAGGCCTTGCCGGCGCGGAAATCGGCGAAGTAGTAGTTCCGCTCGTCCTGCATGCACAGAGCGATCTGCGCGCGGGCCTTCTCTGCGTCCCCCTCGACCGGCGTGAGGGTGAAGACCACGTCGAGCGGCTCGCGGACCGGCTCCTCGCCGGCCGGGAACTGCCACGGCCGGGCGCTCGCAGGCGCCGACGACACCAGCATACAGGCCACAACAACACGGACCGCCGTCCGTGCTCGCATCGGACGACCCTCCCCGTCGGGGTCAGCTACAAACGACCGCCAGTTAGGGACTATCCCCCCTCGACCGGCTCAGCGGAACGCTATGCGACCGATAGACATCCCGCCGTAGCCCGCCGGATCGACGGAGGCGTTGAAGGTGTCCACCACCAGGATGATGACGCGGAGCTGGTCCAGGTCCACCTCGCGGTTCTCGTCATCGGTGGTCGGGTCGAGTATGAACTGCTCGATGGGCAGCGACACCTGCGTCCAGCCGGCCTCCGGGTCCAGCTCGATGTTGGTCTCATACTTGGAGCCGTCGCGCTCCTCCAGCACCGCCACGAGCCGCGCGCGATGCTGAGCGTTGAGGCTCATCTCAAAGGTCTCGGTGCCGGCGAGGTCGAGGTGGGCAACGCCATGCACCAGGCCCACCCAGCGATGACCGCCGAGACGGTACCTGACCTGGAGCGCGGTGGCGTCGGCGCCGCCGGGACCTCCTGCGACGAATTGCATCTCAGCCCCGCCGATCGGGAGCCCGAGGACGAAGGAGTCGTCGAAGTCGTCCACAACTATGGTACCGTCCGGCTGGCGCGAGGACCTCATCGGCGCGGCCGTCCGCGACAGCATGACGTTGTCCAGCCACAGGTGCTGCAGGCCGTCCTTAATGCCCAGCGCGCGGCCCATCTCGCCCGGCAGGTTGCACAGGTCCATGAGGGTCATCGCGACGATCTGCTCCAGGTCGAGCACACCGTTCTCGTCCTCGGACTGCTGGGCGAGCATCATCTCATCAAGCGCGATGGCCACGTCCAGCCACTCGCCACCGGGACAGGCGATGTAATTCTCGTACTCCGAGCCGTCCTCCTCGACCACGGCCACCCTGATCGACGACAGCTCGTCGGTCTTGATGCACAGCTCGAGGGATGCGTAGGCCGGGCCGGACTCGACCGGCCGCACAGAGA
>JALGUJ010000200.1 GCA_029820945.1 Candidatus Zipacnadia bacterium
CGCCGGCTACGGCCCGGTCAACTTCGTCCCGTTCCTGCAAAGCGTGCCCTCCGCCGCGGCGACGGTCGCCTCGGCGCCCCCGCCGCCCCTGGCCGTGATGGGGGTGGCCGCGGTGCCGACGGCGAGCGGCGCGGCGATACACGTCACGCTCTCCCGCCCCGCCGAGGTGCGCGTCATGGTCCGCAACATCGCCGGTCGGCCGATTCGCACCCTCCACGCGAGGGTGGAACGCAGCGGCGTCGTGCCGTGGAACGGGCGGGACGAGCGCGGCTCGCTCACGCCGTCAGGCCAGTACCTGGTCGAGGTGGAGGCGCTCGCGGCGGACGGAAGTCGCTCGCGCGCGCTGTCGAGCCTGGCTCTGCGGCGGTAGGCCCGCGCGTCAGGGAGCGTCGGCCTCGCTGCCACCCACGGTGACCATGCGCACGGTCTCGCCATCCCGGATCTCGGCGGCGACCGCGAAGGCCACGGCGCGCACGTCCCCGAGCTGCATCGCCGCCCGCGGCGCCTCTCCATCGAGCGTCGGCAGGGCGTGCGCGAAGCCGGCCACCACCTCGCTGCCCTGCCGCACCATCCGCAGGCCGATCCAGCCCTCGCCCTCGAGCCGCTCGACCGAGGAGGCGAATGGCTCGCCCGCGCGCCCGACCTCGATCACGGTCAGGAAGCGGCGGCTTCGGGCCGGCTCCGGCGCCTCGGCGCTGAGGTGCCACTGGTCGGGCATCTCGAACTTGCGGTCGTCCCGCCAGTGCTTCGCAGGGGGATCGAACTCGTGGTGCTGCGAGATCGCCAGGTCCCCGGGCTCCAGCAGGGCCACGCGGCACTGCGCCCTCTCCCCCACCACATCCACGGTCTGCGCGTCCTCGTCCACGGCCATCTCGCTCTCGGCGTGGAGCAGAAGCCGGTGCGTGTGCGCCTCGGGCGCCTCGATCTGATCGTAGACCACGAAGACATCGGGCTTGAGCGCGAGCACGTGCCTGGTGAAGCGGTCAAGCTCCACTTCATCGTAGGCCCACTTCGCCTCGCCGGCGCAGTACATGTATTCGTCGCCCTGCTCGAAGGCGATGAGCCGTCCGTAGGCGGAGATGTCGCTGTTGGGCTGGCCGGTCCCGTCGATGAGCAGGCCGTTGTGCGCCTTGGTGCGCATGGTCCAGCCGGCGTGGTGGGCATCGCCGTATGAGTGATAGTAGCCGGTGTCGATCAACAACGGCTCGTTGAAGGCCGCGAGGTTGAAGGTGTTCTGGTCGTTGTGCGAGTGGCCGTGGGAGCCGTAGGGCCCGGACTTGAACTCGAAGAAGATGTTGTGCTCCGGCCGCTCCATGGCGGTGTGCAGGTAGACGACGCCGATGTCTCTGAAGGCGCGCGCGTCGGGGAGCTGTGACAGCGCCGCGGGCTCCGGGACGGGGAGCCGCAGCCAGTTGTAGGCCTCAAGCAGGCGGCAGCACGAGAGCCAGTCGCCCTGGTAGGCGTGGGAGTAGGCGGCCGCGAAGGGGTCGCCGAACAGCGCGGCGCGGTAGCGCGTCACGACGTACTGCGTGCCGCGCGGCCCGGGCGAGGACGGGCCGCCGGGATGGTCCCCGAACATCGAGCGCAGGTGGTTCGGCGGGTGGGAGTAGATGGTGTAGTAGACGTTGCTGCGGTACCACGGCCTGTCGGCGAGGTCGATGCCCGTCGCGAAGTGGATCAGGTCGCGCATCTCCATCGATGAGCGCAGGTTGGTGCCGGCGAAGTAGCTGGCCATCTCGGCCGAGCCGCCGTCGGCGCCGCCGAACCATGGGTAGAGCGCGACCGTCGTCTGGACCGCCCACTCGAACCACTGCTCGGCCTCCGGCGCCTCGCCGTAGAGCGCCAGGCAACCGGCCATGAACTGCAGCAGCGTGTGCTGCCAGGCGTGGGCGTTGTGTACGCGCTGCTCCAGGCTCTTGAAGTGTGGGGCGGTGATCGCCAGCCGCTCGAGGAGCGCGTCACGGACCATCGCCCGCTCGTCCTCGCTGAAGCAGTCGCCGGCGTAGTCCAGCGCGTAGGCCATGCCCTCGACCAGATTCCCGTTGCCGAAGTCGCTGACCGCATGTGAGGCGTAGCCCCTGGGGTCCAGCCCGGCGATGAGCAGGGCCCTCCTGCGCAGCTCCTCCGCCCACTGCTGCTCTCCGGTGAGGGCGTAGAGGACCGCGAGGTTCTTCATGTTCCCGGCGGTCCGGCCCGCCTCGGCCTTGAAGGTGATGCGCTGGATCACGCCCTCCTCGCGGGTGAGGTTCTCGCCCTTCTGCTTGACCTCTTCCAGCGGCAGGCGCCGGCCCAGCTCCGAGTCCAGCCGGTCGCGCCAGTACTGAAGCGCCTTGGCCCCCTCCTCGGTCTCCGCCCACCGGAGCATCTCCTCGAAGCGCCCCGGCGTTGTCCAGAGCCTCGGATGCCCCGCCGGGATGCGCGCGAAGCTCTCCGACCACGGAGGCAGCGGCCATTGCTTGAGACCGGCGGGCAGCTCGAACTGCGACACCGCCCACCGGCCCTCGTCCCAGTCCGAGGCGCGCCAGCGCCACCACAGCGGGCCCACGGGCAACGGCCGGAGCGGGCGGAGATAGCTGGCGCCCTCGACGGTCTCGTCGAGGATGAGCTGCGAGAAGTCCTCTGCCGCCGAGACCTGAACCCGGATCGCCGCCTCGCCCTGGTCGAGCCAGCGGAAGGTGGGCGGATTGACATCAATACGGGTGGCCGGGTTCGGCTCCGGGCGCATCGGGACGTGCTGGTGCGGAGACATGGAGGCCGACTCCATCCTGATCACCTCGATGGCGTCAATGCGCGCCGGCTCGCGGGCGCCGACCAGCACCTTGGTAACGCCGGGTCGGTAGCCGGTGACCTGAAGCTCGTACCATCGCCACTCGGGTGGATCGAACTCCAGCCCCCTCGACGGCCACCAGCCGTTGAAGCCCCAACGCAGCGAGTCCGTTCCGCCGCTTAGCGCGAGCGCGCGCACGCGGATGGCGTAGACGCCCTGCAGCTCGGCGATCGGCACCTCGAGGTAGGAGTTGGGCATGGCCGGCTCCATCT
>JALGUJ010000120.1 GCA_029820945.1 Candidatus Zipacnadia bacterium
GCTGCCGCCACGCCTACGGCGATCGGCGTGCGCCAGCGCGCGGCGAAGAGCCTGCCTGCCGCCCGCCGGCCGAGCTCCCGGCCCGCGTCCGCGCGGATAGACGCCAGCAGCTCGGGCGGTGGCGGGGGCGCAGGCATGGCGCGAAGCAGCGCGCGCGCGGCCGCCAGCGCCTCGTGCTCGGCGCGGCAACTCGCGCACTCCTCGAGGTGCTCGCGGCACGCTCTCTCCTCATCTGGCGAAAGCTCGCCATCGAGAAAGGCGCTAAGCTGCGTCTCCCAGTATGCGCAGTCTCGCCTCATCGTGTTACCACCGGCCTCAGATCAGATGCCTGGCCATGCGAGGATCGGACTACAGCGATAGGTCGCCTTCCTCGTACTCGCGCCACTTCTCCGCGAACTGCCTGCGCGCGCGCGCAAGTCGCGACTTCAACGTCCCCAAAGGACAGCCCAGCGTCTCGGCCGCCTCCTCATAATCGAGTTGCTCAAGGTCCACCAGCGTCAGCGCCGCACGATGCTTGGGACTGAGCGTTGCGACGATCATGTGCACCGCCCGCCGGACCTCGGCCCGCTCCGCGAGCACGTGCGGGCTCCGCGTCTCGTCGGGCACCGTGCGCGCCACCGTCCCCTCCTCGGTCGCGATGTCCTCGTCAAGCGACGGGCCCTCCACGTCCGCCCGCCGCTTGCGCCTGCGCAGCTCGTTGATACACGCGTTGACCGCAATCCGATACAGCCAGGTACGGAAGCTCGCGTCCCCATGGAACTGGAACTTGCGCAGTGCGCGCAATGCCCGTAGGAAGATCTCCTGCGTCAGGTCCGCCGCCTCATCCGCCCCGCACATGCGGTACACGATGCCGTAGACGTTCGAGTGATAGCGGTCGGCCAGCTCCCCGAAGGCCTCGGCGTCGCCTCCCTGTGCCGCTTCCACCAGAGCCTGGTCTGCTCGGTCTATGCTGCTCTGGTCGGGATTGCCGGCATTCACCGGGAGATCCTCACTGTGAACAAACGCTTCGCTGCCCATTAGGTTCCGTCACTAGCCCTTAAGGCTTGCAGCCACGTGTCTCCGTCAGCTCAGCGGCAAGCCGCGCACGATCCGGTACAGCTCCGCCGCGATGAGCTCCTGGCCCCTCACCGTCGGATGCACGCCGTCGTAGCGACTGATGAGATCGGCGATGCAGGTCAGATCGTCCGCGTCATCGGTGTCGCCGTCGAACTCCGCGCGCACCGCCGCGTCGCAGAAGGCGCGCTTGAGGTCGCAGACGACGAGCCGCTGCTCCTCAGCGACCTCGCGGATCACCTCATCGTACTCCATCAGCGCGTTGTTGCAGCCGCCCCAGGGGTCGTAGAAATCGACCTCCTGCGAGTACACGTGGAACTCATCCAGGATCGGGGTGGGCGTGCAGATGATGATCTGCGGGCACACCTCCCGGATGCGCTCTGTCATCGCCTCCAGGTTCACCTTGAAGTCACCCAGCTCCACCCGCTTCTCCGGCTCGTAGCGCACGTCGTTGCACGCGAACTCGATGACGACGAGGTCGGGCATGTGCGCCAGCACGTCCTGCTCGATGCGCGCCAGGCCCTCGACGGTGTTCTCGCCCGGCACCCCGGAGTTGATCACCCGGACGGCCGCGTCGTCCTGCCCGAGCCTGCGGTTGAGCCGCCGCTCCAGCACCGCCGGGTAGGTGTCCTGCTCGGGAACGTACGGATGGCCTCGTGTGATGGAGGTCCCGAAGCACACGATCGTGTGGCGCCCGAGGATAGTCTCATCAGTCACCGGCTTCACCCGCCTTGCGCGCCGCCTGCTGCACGGCCATGTCCACGTCGTCGAGCACGAGCGTGAGATCGTGGAAGCCCATGGTGCGCAGGGACTTCAGCAGGTCGCCGGGCGCCGAGACCACAATCATGTCGCCGCCCTTGAGCCGCAGCCGGGCCAGCACGGCCATGGTGTCCGCCAGCGCGCGCTCATGCACCGCGCCGGCGCCGGAGAGGTCAACCACCATCCAGCGGTCGCCGCCATCCACCAGGTTGTGCATCAGCCCGCACAGGCGCTCGGTGCCGCACTCCCCGCACTCGACGTCGCCATGCACTTCGACCACCGTCACGTCCGGATGTTCCTCGGGCTGGTAGATTGTCGTCTCCACGCACATGCCTCCCGGATACTGATGACGTGCGTCCTGAAGGGAAGTGAGGGCCCCAATGGCGGCGCGCGGCTACGCCGGCATCGGCGCCTCGTGCTCCCGGGCCCAGGCGACGAGCGCCTCGGCGCACTCGTCCGGCACCTCGAGCTCGCCGACCTCAATCGGGTAGCTGCCCTCCGGCCCGTGCGAGTCTGTCCCGCCCGTGACCAGCAGCCCGTGCTCCTCGGCGATGCGGATCGCGCGGCGCGTGTTGGAGGGCGTGTGGTGGCTATGATACGCCTCCAACCCCTCAATGCCGCCCTCGATCAGCCTGTAAATGACGTGATCGGACACGCCCAGCCCCGGGTGTGCCAGCACCGGGCATCCGCGCGCCTTCAGGATCGCCTCCACGGCCTCGTACGGCGACAGCTTGTAGCGGGGCACGAAGGCCGGCCTGTCGCGCTTGAGATACAGGTCGAAGGCCTCCTGGAGACCGCGCACATAGCCCTTCGCCAGCAGCGCCTGCGCCACGTGCGGGCGCCCCAGGCTCGCTCCGTCGCTCTGGGCCAGCACATCCTCCATGGCGATCTCGACGCCCAGCGCACGGAGCTTGCCGACGATCTCCTCGGCGCGGAGCCGGCGCGCCTCGCGCACGTAGCGGAACTTCCCGTGCAGCTCCTCGTTGTCCATCTCGATCCAGTAGCCGAGGATGTGTACTTCGGTCCCCTCGTATTCGGTGCTGATCTCGACCGCCGGGATGACGCGCAGTTCGCTGCCCCGCGCGGCCTTGATGGCCGGCATGACGCCCTGCACGGTGTCGTGGTCGGCGAGGGCGATGGCGGTCAGCTTCTTGTCGATGGCCTCTGCGACGATCTCCTCCGGTGTCTGGGATCCGTCCGAGCACGTCGAGTGTATGTGCAGGTCACAACTCATGCGTTGCCAGCTTTCCTCATGAACTCCTCGTACTGTCTGTGAAGTTCGCGCCAAAGGGTGTGGCTTCCTTCCTGGAGGGGCGCAGGGCGTCCCGGCCGACGGGCGCCTCGCCCTTCGGTCCTTCCGCTCGTTCCGTGCGACCGGCGCCTCGCCCGTCGGCCGTTGCCGTCGGAGGGGTCACTCGCCTGAGTGACCCGCCGTTGCACCTGGCCGGTCAGGTGGCCGGCGTGTCCGACGACACCAGCCGCCGCGCCAGCAGCAGTGCGCCCTCCTTGTCCAGCGGCTGGTTGAAGTCGCCGCAGTTGGGCGCCTGCACGCACTCCGGGCAGCCGTCCTCGCAGGGGCAGTTGGCGATCTGTTCGGCCACCGCCGCGAGCAGGTCGTCGAGCCGGTCGTAGGCGGCCTCCGCGATCCCCACGCCCCCTGGGTATGCATCGTAGATGGAGACAACCGGGCCCTCCAGGTCCTCGTGTTCGGACTCCGAGACGCCGCCGACGTCCCGTGCGTCGCAGAAGGCGAAGATCGGCAGCAGCGCGATCATGGCATGCTCCAGCGCGTGCAGGCTGCCCATCAGGTCGCGGGCGTCCTCCACCAACGCCTTCACGTCCGCCTCGCAGGGCGCCACGGCCAGCCCCACGGTCTCGATCGTGCTCGCGGGCAGCTCCAGGTCCTCGGCGCCCAGATCCTGCTCGGTGACCTGCCGCACCTTGCGGTAGCCGACCACGCGCGACGTGACATCCAGCTCGCCCAGCAGCGCCCGCGCGCCCGAGGGCAGCTCGCGCTCGGTCTCCCATTCGCGCACGGACATCTTCGACGCGGTCATCGGCTGCGTGTAGTAGCTCACGTCCTCGCGCCTGACCCACGCCGTCCGGTCGTCCAGGTCCAGGTCCTGCACCACGTAGCTCTCACCCGCGTGCAGGTAGACGGCGCCCGGATGCACGATCCGGAAGGCCGAGGCCGCATCCACGGTCCCCAGCAGCTCCCCTTCGCTCGCGCCCGCCAGGCGGATCTGCCAGGGCCGGCCGCCGGTCGAGCGCAGGCTGATCTGCGCGGCGGGGTAGAGGTCGGGGTCCACCCAGTACCAGCGCGTGCACTTGGTGACAAAGGGCAGGTCGGAGTCCTCGCGGTTGGCGGGGTCGGCGAGGATCTCGAGGATCACGTCCATCTCGTCGCCGAACAGCTCCTCGTCGGCCTCATCGATGGCCTGCTCGTAGGCGGCGCAGAGCAGATGGCCGGCCAGGATGTAGCGGTTGTGCGGGTCGATCAGCGCCCGCTCGCTCTCGGCCTCCAGCAGGTAGTCCGGGTGCTCGGCGAGGTAGCGGTGCACGCCGCCGGGCAGCGTCACCAGCGCCGCGAGCGAATCCTCCCGCCCGCGGCCGGAGCGGCCTATCTGCTGCCAGGTGCTGGAGATGGTGCCGGGGTAGCCGGTGAGGATGGCGGCGTCCAGCCCGCCGATGTCCACCCCGACCTCCAGCGCCGTCGTGGAGACCACGCCCAGCAGCTCGCCCTCGAAGAGCCTCCGCTCGATCTCCCGGCGCTCCCGGGGCAGGTAGCCGCCGCGGTAGGACATGATGCGCTCGGCCAGGTCCTCGTGCTCCTGCAGTCCCTCGCGCGCGTAGCGCAGGATCAGCTCGGCGACGCTGCGGGCCAGCACGAAGGCGATGGTGCGGACGCGCGACCTGACCAGCTCGACCATCAGCTCCGCGGCCTCCAGGTTCGCGCTCCGCCGCCGCAGCGGCTGTCCCTCGATCGGCGGAGGCTGCCAGAGCATCAGGAAGCGCCGACCGCGAGGCGCCGCGTCCTCGTCGATCACGGTGGCCTGCAGGCCGGTCAGCTTCTCGAACAGCTCGCCCGGGTTGCCGATGGTCGCGGAGCAGGCGATGAACCTGGGCGAGGAGCCGTAGGCGTCGCAGATGCGCCGGAGCCGCCGGATCACGTTCGCGGTGTGCGAGCCGAACACGCCGCGGTAGGTGTGCACCTCGTCGAGCACCACGAACTCGAGATTGCGGAAGAAGTCCGCCCAGGTGTGGTGGTAGGGCAGGATGCCGATGTGCAGCATGTCCGGGTTGGTCAGGATCACCTGCGCCTCGCGCTTGATGCGGCGGCGGTCGCGGCGCGGAGTGTCGCCATCATAAGTGGCGGCGTGGAAGGCCTTCCCGGCGCCGAAATCCGCGAGCTTGCGGAGCTGGTCCTGGGCCAGAGCCTTCGTGGGGTACATCAGCAGCGCCCGGCCGGCCGGACGCTCATAGAGGCTCTGCGCCAGCGGCACCACGTAGGTGAGGGTCTTGCCCGATGCGGTACCCGTCACCGTCATGACGTGCTCGCCGCGCAGCGCGCACTCGATCGCGCGCGCCTGATGCGCGTACAGGCGCTCGATCCCGAGGCCCTCGAGGATCTGCGCGACGGTCGGGTGCAGCTCGACGTCGAGGTCGGCGTAGCGTGCCTCGCGCGCGGGGATTTCCCGCAGCCACTGGATCTGGCCGCGGTAGTCGCGATCTCCTCGGATCTGCTCGATCAGGCGCCCCAAGTCCATGATGTCGCGCGACGGGTGGAGCCTCTACCTGCCCTCAAGGTACTCCTCTTCGACGTTCACGCCCCAGACGTCGTGCTGCTCGCCGAGGATGTTGCGCGCGGCCAGCATGCCCGTCATCACGGAGTGGTCCATGTTGTTGTAGCGGTGCTGCCCGCCGCGCCCGATGGTCTGCAGGTTCTCGATGCCCTCAAGCCATCCGCGGACGACCGCCACCCGCTCGCGATAGCCCGAATCGTAGACCGGATAGGCGTTGGCCATGCGGACGACGATGCCGTCCGCCACCGCACCCGCGTCCACCAGTCCCAGGTGGTCGAGCTCCCGGCGCGCCAGGTCGATGATCGCCTCGTCCGGCTCCGACCAGATCGGGTCGTCGGTCCATGCGAAGTACTCCACGCCCACCGAGCACTTGCTCTCGTCGGGCACCATGTGCGGGCTCCAGTTCCGGTAGTTCTGCACCCGCCCGATCGCCACGTCGGGCTCGTGGACGTAGATCCACTGGTCCCGGAAGGGGTCGGGCTGGTCCACGATCAGGCCGGCGGTGACGAAGGATCGGTGGCGCAGGCGCCGGGCGGCGGCCACCACCTGCTCGGGCGGCGGCGGGTCCGCGCAGAGCGCCAGCTCCGACAGTGGCATGCTGCTCAGGAACTCGTCGGCCTCGAACTCCTCCTCACCGTCCGCGGTCTCGGCGATCACCGAGCGCACCCGGCCGTCGCTCATGCGCAGGCGCACCG
The DNA here is from genome assembly GCA_029820945.1 of Candidatus Zipacnadia bacterium. Lineage (GTDB taxonomy): Bacteria > Armatimonadota > Zipacnadia > Zipacnadales > UBA5352 > JALGUJ01. The sequence continues at coordinate 6,311 of JALGUJ010000120.1, forward strand.
CGCGGTGGCTCAGCAACACCCGCCCGCCTGCCTCCACGACCTGGTCCCGGTAGCGGCCGTAGAGCATGCCCGGGCCCAGTCGCGGGTACCTGAACTGCCGCAGGAGGCTCGTCGCCTCCGCCGCTCCACGCCGCAGCAGCGCGTCGCGCACCGCCCGCCACAGAGACAGCGACTTGATGCGCTGCACCGCCCAGTCGGCGCTGATCTGTGCGCACGGCATGCCCCAGACCTTCTCGGTGTAGGTCTTGAAGAAGTGCTCGTAGAGCCGCCGGCCGAAGCGGTTGGTGACCCAGCCCTCGAAGCTGTCCTCGGACCCGGGGCGCACGCGGGCCCACAGGTAGCTGCCCATCGCCAGCACCGAGTCCGCGACGCCCAGCGTGCGCAGCGTGCTGCCGATCGACAGCGGGTAGTCCATGAGCCGCCCGCGGTAGAAGATGCGCGACAGCCGCTCGCGCACGAGGAACTCGCTGCCCATCAGCTCCGTCCAGACACGATCGACCTGCGGGAGCTTCGTGAAGAAGCGGTGGCCGCCCACGTCAAAGCGGAAGCCGTTGTGCTCGAAGGTCTTCGAGATCCCGCCGATCTGATTCTCCTGCTCGAGCACAGTGACGTCGGTATCGGCAAGCGCAAGCTCGCGTGCCGCGGACAGACCGGCCGGGCCGGCGCCCACAACCACCGTCGATCGTCTGCTCATCGCGATGTCACCCGCCCTCTTCGCCGTGCCGCAGGCCCGCGCGGGCCCCCGGGCGCACCCGCGCCTTCAGGCGCCCTCAACACGGCGTAGGACCCATTGTCGTAGACACGCTCCCAGGCCAGCTCGTGGCCCGATCGCGTAACGATGTGCCTCGCGCCGAACCGGGCGGTGAGCCGCCCCAGCTCGCCCTCCCGCAGCGACGTGAAGCCCCACTCAACCGCGCCCCGCTCACCCGTGCGTCGCACCCCCATGGCCTGCATTCGGTCCCACCACTCGATCAGGTTCTGCACCCGGTACTGGTGGGCTCCCCCGTCCTTGTACTCGGCAACCACGGGGCGCTCCGAGAAGGCCCGGAAGCCCGCCATCTCGGGGAGCGTCAGCAGCGCCTCCCCGCGCGGCAGGTTGGCCCGAACCCACTCCTGCACGTCCAGCCACTGCGCCTCCGCGCCCCCCCACCACGCCCTCCCCTCGGCCACTCGAAGCTGCGCTCTGTCCACCGCGCGCCAGCACAGGGCGGCCAGCGGTATCGCGAAGGCGACGAGCGCCGCGGCCAGCCGTCTGCCCTGCTTGGCGCGCCGCGGCCCGGCACCCACCAGCAGGTGCAGCGGAGCGATCAGGAGCGGGACCTTGAGAGAGACCCACAGCAGCGGCGGAATCAGCAGCGACCCCATCGCCGCGGCCACCTCCACCGCCGAGCCGCGCAGCCGCCGCACCTGGTGGTCCGAGAAGTAGAGCAGACCGATCAGAAACGCGAACTTGGTCCCTCTGCCGAGCTGCGCGAGCATCATCCCCCGGACCGGCACGACCTCCGAGAAGATGAGCGCGGGAGCCCACAATACCAGAGGGACCACCGCGAAGGCCAGCGCCATCATGTCGCGCTGACCCCGGGGGCGCCGCGCAACGAATGAGCGCGCTCCCAGCAGCACCACCAGGCCCGCCCCCACCCAGCTCTGCGGCGGCAGACTCGCCGGGGACAGGAAGGCCGCCGAGCGCATCCGAACGATCTCTATCCACTGCTGCCGTTCCACGGGGGCCAGCGCCCGCACGTTCTGGAGCATCCCCAGGTGGGCCATCATCGGCGCGGCGCACGCCAGGAACGCCGCCGCACCGCCTCCCAGCGCACACCACGACCGCGTTCGGCCCACGAGCATCGCGGCGCCGATCATCGCGCCGGTGATCAGGGCGGAGAACGGGTGGACGTTGAACATCAAGCCGGCCAGCGCCAGCCCCGCGACGGGCATCTCCGCCAGCGCCAGCGTCATGCCCCACAGCAGCCACGGCAGCGCGAACGAACGCTGGCTCAGCTCCGGCCCGGCCAGCAGCAGTGCGTCCCCACCGGGCGTGCAGCGGCCATGGACCGACACCGCGACCAGGATCACGGCCAGCAGCGCGCTGCGCCGATCCGCGAAGAGATTGCATCCCAGCGCGTAGACGGCCAGGCCGGTGAGAAGGGTCGAGAGCACGTGCAGGCCGAGGATGAGCGCGCCCAGCGGAATGAGACGGCCGACCACGCCCACCGCTCCCCAGAACAGCGGGTGCATGTACGGGAGCGTCTGCAGCAGCAGGTCGTCGCCGTAGATCCCGCCATCGCGCACGTGCTTGGCGTACGGGACGAAGATCGCCTGATCGATGACGCCGAAGTGGTAGCCCGAGACGAGCGCTGCCAGCACGCAGACGCCCACGATCGCCGCCAGGTCGCCCGGCCGCGGAGGGAGACCGCGGAAGAGGCGCGACCAGAAGCTCTCCCCTGAGGGAGCGCGCCCCTGGAGCGTCTTGGCCTCATCGTCAGCCTGAAGCGCGCTCACCTCTCGCCCCTCTTCCGGCGCCGATGCGCTCCGGCACGCATGGCGCCCGTGCCGGAGGCCGGACCCTACCCGGCCGGCTCCCTCGACTCCTCGCGCTCCGGGCGCTTCTCCACCAGCCCCGCCAGGAACACGCTCAGCAGATACAGGATGATCAGCGGGCCGGCCAGGAAGCACATGGTGGCGGGATCGGTCGTCGGCGTCGCGATGGCGGCGAAGGCGAAGATGACCACCACCGCCTGCCGCCACCAGCTCAGCAGTTGCGCTCGCGTGACGATGCCCACCGACGCGAGGAACGACAGCACCAACGGCATCTCGAAGGCCAGCCCGAACACCAGCAGGAGGCGCATCAGGAAGTACAGGTAGGGCTGCAGGGTCAGCTCCACCTCGACACCCAGCCCGCGATTGAAGGCGAAGAAGAACGCGAACGCTCTGGGCGAGATGTAGTAGCAGAAGGCCACGCCGCTGAGGAACAGGAATGTGGCGAGCGGCACGACGAGGTAGACGTAGCGCTTCTCCGTGCGCTCCAGCGCCGGCTCGAGGAAGAGCCACAGCTCGATGATGATGCCGGGCGAGGCGAACACGAGGCCGGCCACGAGCGAGATGGACATCATCAGGATAAAGCCGCCGGGAGCGGTGAAGATGCGGAAGCTGAAGTCGTCGATCCCCGCCACTTGCGCTCCGAGCTCCGCCGGGTAACGCAGCAGCGCGAGGAATGGCACGCGGAACACCCAGGAGGCCGCGGCGGCGACGACCACGTACGCCATCATGCGTACGAGGTGCCAGCGCAGCTCTTCGAGGTGCTCCCAGAAGGTCAGCTCCTTGCGGTCCCGCTCGCCCATACGCTCCCGACCCGAAGTCAAGCCGACGGCCGCGCGGCCGTCGCCCTTGGCTGCCTCACCCATGACGCGTCGTGAGTACTATTCGACGCCGACCGCCCGGCAACCTATCCCGGCGCCCCCTTCCCCCGCCCCTGGAGGTGACGAAGGCCCGCGCGGCAAACTACTTCACCTACATGGACTCGTGCCGCGCGACCGACACCGCCGGCCGGGAGGAAGAGCCATGCGCGCAATCCGCAACGGACCGATCGTCCTCATGGCGGCACTGGTCTCCCTGACCGCTATCGGCGCAACAGCGCAAGACCAGGGCGTCGAAATCAGCCCCGGCGACCGCTCGTTCACCATCACCACGCCGCGGCTGTCGGCCACGGTCCGCGACGGCATGATCGTCGGGCTGACCGCCCGCCCGGACGGTGAGGTGCATGCCGACGAGGCGCTCGCCGACCACGCGGTTCCCGTCGGCCTCGGCCACATGACCGGCGACATCGAGGCCATGAGCGCGCTCCACGTGCCATGGGGATCCAGGGAGATGGGGCAGGACGTTGCGGCCACGAGCTTCCCGACCATGCACCGCCCCGACGCCGCCTCGCGTTACACCGCCGAGCGCACCGACAGGGGCATACGCGCCACCTGGACCGACCTCACGAACGGGGCGCAGCGCTTCCCCGAGGAGACGCTGAGCGTCGAGTTCTGGGCGGATGCCGACTCGGGGGAGCTGCTCTACCGGGCCTGGGGCACCTCCGACGAGGGCGGCGTCTACGGCGTCCAGGTCCCGCTCGTGAATCTGCACCCCGACCACCGCATCTACATGCCCAGCTTCGGCGGCATGATGTACGAGAGCGGGATGGAGCCGGCGCTGCGCACGCTCGGGGGCGCGCCGTTCCTGGAGGCGCCCGTGCTGGCGATGGAGGGCCGCTCGAATACGCTGGGGCTGTGGACCGAGGACGAGCGCTTCCACCCCCACTTCTGCTTCATCAACTGGAGCGGCAGGAGCTGGGCCGTCGCCCTCGAGCACCTCAACCTGATGCCATTTGAGGACAGGACGCAGGTGCAGTCCGTGACCTGGCACCTGGACGGCTTCGAGGGCGGCTGGGTGGACGCCATGACCCCCTACCGCGACTGGTATCACGAACTGTTCGCCGAGGAGTTCGCCATCCGTGACGCCGTCGAGTGGGCAGACCGCATCCGGATCATCATCGATGCCGTGTCGGAGACGAACGAAGTGTACGACGCACTTGCATCAACCTTCGACCCGGAGACGATACTGATCCACGAGTGGAACGCCCGCGAGCCGACCTTCAGCGGCGAGCTGCCGGCCATGGAGCCCAAGGACCACTATCCGGCCCAGGTCGCGCTCGCCCACGAGTACGGGTTCCACACGATGGCGTATGTCAACAGCTACTGCGCGGAGAAGGGCTGCCCCGCCTTCGAGGAGGCGAACATCGAGGAGATCGCGCTCACGCGGCGCTACCGCGGCATCTGGCGCTACGGCCAGGGGCCGCTGACCTGGGACAGCTACGAGGACGGGGCGCTGGTGTACACCGATCCGCTCGCCCCCGGCTGGCGGGCAGACCACGTGGCGCGGATGAAGCGGTGGCGAGAGGTCACCGGCACGGACGCGAACTACGAGGACACCGCCGGCGCCTGCGGGGACTACGGCAACGGCGAGGTCGAGGGCCTGCAGGCCGCACAGGGCACCGTCGCACTCTTCCGGGAGCTTCTGCAGGCGCAGCCGGACGTGCCGATGGCGTCGGAGTACGGACCCTCACCCATGGCCTTCGCCACGCGCTGGCCGCTGCACTTCCAGCAGGTCTGGGGGAATAAGAGGGCACGCACATTCTGGCTGTCGCACATGCGGCCGGTCTGCGCATACCTGTTCGGCCACCGCTCATGGACGCCGAACATCCGCGCGGAGAACAACTTCCTGCACCACGTGATCCTGGGCTGCTCCGATTCGCTGGGTGGCGTGGCGCAGTTCCCGGGGACGCTCCAGGCGCTTGAGGCCACGCGCGGCGCGCTGGTGCAGATGAAGCGCCGGGCGCAGCTCTTCTCCGCACGCCAGCTTGCGCCGTACTTCCCCGCGGAGCGCTGGGAGCCTGACCTGGCCTGCCTCTACACCGACGATGCCGGCCGCCTCTACCGCTACCACGCCGACGACCGTGTGCACCGGATGGTCGGCCCCGGCGGGCGCGCGCTCTACGAGCGCATCACCGGCCTCAACCGGTTCGAGACCGATCTGACTCTCCCCGGCTGGCCGGCGGTCACTGAGGACGGCCTGCTCGGCCTGAACCCAGAGGTGCGCTACGCGCTGGTCCCGGGCGCACATGACCGCACGCAGGTGCAGATCACCGCCCTCCCCGAAGGAGTCATGGTCGGCCGCTTCTACGGCGACGACCGCTTCACCGTGGTCGGGCTACAGCCGACGTCGGACCAGGGGGCGGAGACGGGCGCCGTGAGCGTGATCGCGCACCTGAAGACGAGCGCGGTGACGCTCAACGATCGGCCCGTCGAGCCGCCCGCGTGGCCGGAGGGCGCCTCGCAGTCCGACCCGGCCACCTGGCAGGCGCAGATGCCGGCGCGTCTCGTGTTCGCCCACGCCCGGCCGCAGGCGCCGGCCATCGGCGAGCTCTTCGAGACCGACATCGAGCGCGCGCGGTACGTTGACGTGCAGACGGGCCTCGACAGCGGCGAGAGGCCCACGCGCGACCTCCGGCGCCCTTACGAGGTCCCCGGTGAGGGCGAGGTGCTCTTCCACGGCGGGCTGAACTGGGGCGGCGAGGCCGAGGTGGTGATGGACTACCTGGTGACGCCGCCGGCCGCGGACGCGGTGCTGGAGGTCTTCACCCGCAACACGCAGGACACCTACGGCAACGGGACCATCGGCCGGCTCTACATCAACGGCCGGATGGTGCACGAGCACGACTTCGGGCCGCGGAAGGCCGAGGGCGAGGAGGAGGCGGCCTGGGACCTCGCGATCCATCGCTGGCGGGTGCCGGTGCGCGTGACCGGCGACGAGCCGGTGCTGGTGAGCATCGCCACCAACAGCAAGGGCTCCAACAACGCGGACTTCCAGTGGTGGAGCGCGCCGCGCTTCATCGAGGCGGCGATGGAGGCGGAGTTCGTCGAGTTCGCGGACGGTGAGGCGGTGCCGGAGTAGCTGCCGGCTCCTAGAACCAGATGATCGGCAGGTTCTCGAAGGCCGGCAGGCCCGTTGTCTTCGCCAGCCCCATCACAATCCCGGTGAAGAAGAAGTGCCCGACGACCACGCCGAGGAAGCCCGGCATCAGGCGGCGGAAGGAGCCGACGCCGCCGACGTGCAGCAGCAGGCCCTTGATGGCCCAGACGATGCCGAAGGGCGCCCAGAACCGCCGCCCGTGGCTCAGCGCGATGACGAAGCCGACCGGATGGAAGGGGAAGCGCAGGAAGATGTTGCGAACAACCAGGCCGACGATGGTGATGGCCAGGCCGGAGCCGAAGCCCCACCATGAGGCCGTCGCCACGCTGGTGGGCCCGGTCACCAGGCCAATGGCCCAGGCCGCGTCCTGCTCGGCGTAGCGCACGCGAACGCCGCCCACGCCGGCCCCACCACTGAGCACGTTCGCGCCATGGTCGTAGAACACCGTCAGGTGCATCCACCACCCCAGGGCGATACCCACCGGGATCGCCAGCAGCATCATCGCGGTCATGGAGCGGAAGTCCATGTCGCCGCGGCGCGTCATGTTGTAGCTCTCAAGCTGCGCGGCGAGGCCCGAGTGCGGGTAGCCCCTGTCGATCCAGCGCACGTTGAAGAGCGCCGCGAAGGGGCGCCAGACGCCCTCCCCCGCGATGCCCTTGGAGCCGAAGAGCCGCACGTAGGTCTGGGTCATCGCGCTGTGGGGGAAGAGCCAGGGCGTCGCCGCGCCCGCGACGGCGCGCACCCGCGCGTGGCCGATGGCGCCCACCATGAACACGAAGATGGCGAACAGCACGTAGCGCCAGGGCAGCCCGCTCCACGCCCAGAAGCCGCAGATGAAGACGGTCCCCACGATGGCCCCCCGCGTCATCCACACGTGCGCGGGCGGCACCCGCTCGTCCTCGGGCAAGCGGCGGCCGAAGGAGGCCTTCAGCGCGTTCCAGATCACTCTGCGCGCCACCCACAGTCCCGCCAGCACCAATCCGACGAAGGCTCCCGCACAGGCGTCGCGATAGGTCTCGGCGCGGATCTGCCCGCCCCCGGCCGCGACCGCCACTCTGAACAGGTTGTAGGCGATCCAGGTCAGCGTCGTCGTCAGCAGCACGTCCTGGGGGGCGAAGTACGCCAGCCCGTAGGCCTCGGGCATCAGGAAGATGTTCAGCCCCCCGCCGATGGCGCTCCAGGGGTGCTCGGTCAGCAGGTTGCTCAGCGGGTGCTCGCGACCCAGCAGCGGGAAGGCGAAGGTGGTCGCCGCGATCATCTCGTGAATCCCGTAGCTGGCGCCGACGATGAAGCCCACCCACATCACCGGGTCGGAGAGGAAGGGCACGCCCGCGATGAAACTGCGCTTCTCCGTGATGCCCAGCGGGATCTCGACCAGCGGGTAGGGAAGGCGCTCGGAGAGCGTCCACTCCCGCTCGGCCAGCGCGGCGATGCACTGCATGGCCGCGAACAGCACGAAGAGGAAGACCGACCAGGTCAGCAGCGGCACCGCCCACGCCCGCCACGGCACCAGCGTGGTGCGCCAGATCGGACCGTAGAGCAGCCCGGCGATGCCGCTGCCGGGCCCCGGCCCGGTCATGGCCTCGTCCGAGCCCTCGTACATCTGCCTGACCACGTGCTCGTCGGTGACCTGCAGCCAGTCGTTCACGTGCGGCGCGGCCTCGGCGTAGTCGTTGCTGTAGTCGGCGAAGTAGGCCAGCGTGGTCAGCTCGGGCAGCAGCGTGCGGATCACGCCCACCGCGAACACGATGGTCGCGATCATCACGAAGGCGTAGATGTACATGATCTGCGGCCCCGACAGGGTGAGGCGCTCGAAGAGCCGCCCCACGCCCGTCCGGGACCCGCCGGTGCGCGTCGCCAGGTTGCGCGTGACCACCGAGAGCGCCATGAACAGGATCAGGGCGCCCAGTGCCGTCATCGGCGGCACGGACTCGGTGATCTGGCAGGCGAAGGCCACCAGCTCCGCCTCGCGTGCCCAGATCACCGCCACGAAGGCGAAGACCAGCGCGATGATGAAGGTGGTCAGGCGCAGGCGCTCGCCCTTTGGCGTGGCCTGCTGCTCCTCGGCGCTCTCGATGGCGTCTGCGGTTGCCATGTGCTCCCTCGGGACTTGCCTCGGTTGTCTCCAGGTTACGCAGGGCTCGCGACGATCGTCGGGCGGGCCGGCATCGCGCCGTGCACGGCCGCCGTCGTTTGTGCGGCGGGCGCCCTCGCCCGCCGGGGCGGCGAAGCCGCCCATGCCGTCTTCGCCCCCGGCAGCAATTCGCCCTGCACACGCCCGACCGGCCAACGACATGCCGCCCTCCGGGCGGCCGACGGGCGAGGGCGCCCGTCGCACATCACGGCATGGTGATGCAGCCGCCCGCACACCCGACCGGCCAACGACATGCCGCCGTCGTTTGTGCGGCGGGCGCCCTCGCCCGCCGGGGCGGCGAAGCCGCCCATGCCGTCTTCGCCCCACTAACTTGCAGCCAACGGCAATCTGCCGTGCACACGCCCGAC
>JALGUJ010000025.1 GCA_029820945.1 Candidatus Zipacnadia bacterium
CGCCCGCTGTTCAGCCGTTCGCCCTGTGGCCCCGCTGCGATACGACCGATCCTCGCGCCGTCAGAGCTTGTCGGTCGCAAACGGCCGGGCGGGAGCGGAGGCCCGCCCCCGCAAACGGGACGACAAACGCTCCGGCCCAGCGGCCGGCCCCCGCCGGGGCGGCCAGAACGCCAGCACGAGCCAGCCCGACAGAATCCCGAGGAATGCCCCGAAGACGACATCGGAGACGTAGTGCCCGTTCATGACCACGCGGCTGGAGGCGATGACGGCCGCGAGCAGATACAGCGGCCAGCGCGCGCGGGGGAAGAAGCCGCCGATGACCGTGGCGAACATGAAGGCGAAGGACGCATGCCCCGAAGGGAACGAGTGGTAGTCCGAGCCCGGCCCGAAGAAGGCCATCGGGTCATCGATCTCCCGCGGCCTGGGACGGCCGCTGAGGTACTTCAGCCCCTCGGTCAGCCCGGTCTGCACCACGTAGCCGACCACCACTGAACGGAGGACCGAGCGCCACCGCCATCCCGCCACAAGCAGCGCGACGGCGAGCATCAGCGGGGCGAGGTGCCACGTCCCCAGCAGGTAGGCCACCTCCGCCACCGGCCGCACCCATGGCTGCTCCAGCAGCGCCGACCCCAGCCCCCCACTCAGCGGGTCCAGGTAGAGGAAGGCCAGCAACGCCGCTCCCATGCCCAGCACCACGAACAGCACCCCGAGTGCGCGCCGACGCGCCCGCCGCGCGGCTCTGATCCCCTCGGGAGACGCCGCCCACCGGCGCCGCTGCTCCGCCCTCAGCCGGTTCTCCTCCTCGATACGCGCCCGCGTGGCGTCGGTGACCGGCGGCCAGAGGCGCAGCACGGCCTCGGCCATGAGGATCCCGACCACGGCGCCGGCGATGATGTCCGAGACGAAGTGGGCCTGGTTGACCACGCGGGTGGCCGAGACAAACACCGCAAGGATGTAGGCCAGCCAGCGCCAGCGCGGGAACCAGGCGGCGACGATGGCCGCGAACATGAAGGAGAACGAGGCGTGGCCCGACGGAAAGGCGTGATAGTCCAGGTGGGGGCCGCAGAAGAGCGAGGCGTCCGCGATCTGGTAGGGCCGGGGCCGGCCGGTCAGGAACTTGAGCCACTCCACGACTCCCGTGCGGAAGAGGTAGGCCACCACGATGGTGCGCGCGAGCCGTTGCCAGTGGTCCCGCGCGGCGATCAGCACCCATGCGATCAGCAGCGGCCCGAGGCCCCAGTCGCCCAGGTAGTAGCCCAGTCGGACGAGCGTGGCCGCGACCGGGTGATGACGCCAGGACATCTCGGCGTCGGCCACAGGCTGGTCGATGTAGAGGATCGACAGCACTATGGCGCCGAGCAGCACGACGATGAGCAGCACATACAGCGCGACGGAGCGCCGTGTGGAGGACGGCTCGCGGCGGGCGCGGTTCTCAGGCATTGAGCATGGCTCCGTCGGGCGGGGAATGCGTGCGCAGGTGCGGGTGCAATCGTAACGTCCGGCCCGGCGTGGTGTCAACAGCAGAGGGGGGAGCGGGGAGGAGCGGACGAGCGCGACGGCAAACTCCCCGGCGGGCGACAACGGACGAGGAGGAGGGCGACGATGAGGCTGAGAGGCCCGGTGGCATGCAGGTGGCTGATTGCGGCGGGCACCGGCTCGGTGCTCGGGGGCTTGATCGCGCTGGCGGCACTTGGCGGCTGCGGCGGAAGCGCGGACGGTGGCCTGCAGCCCGTGCTCACGACGCTCACGATGGCCCCGCAGGTCCTGACGCTGCAGCTCGGCCAGTCTCGCCAGCTCAGCGTGGCGGGCTCGGACCAGAACGGAGAGCCTATCGGCTTCACCGCCTCGTGGTCGGTGGAGGGCGGCGTCGGGACGGTCAATCCCGGTCGGGAGAGGAACGCCACCACGTGTACCTGCCGGTTCAGCGCCACCACGGTCGGCACCGGGTCGGTGGTGGCCACGGCCGACGCGGTGACCGCGCGCTGCACCGTCACCGTCACGGAGGCCGGCGGCGGAGGCGGCGGGGATGGCACGCTGACCAATCTCTTCTTCCTGCACCACTCCACCGGCGAGGGGTTCGTTGACGAGGGCGACATGCGCGGGTATATCGACGCCTACAACGCCGCCAACGCCACCTCCTACGAGCTGTGGGATCACGGCTACAACGGCGAGGGTCTGCGCGACGCCGAGGGCGTCTGGACCGGCACGAGCTACCAGATCCCCGACGATAACACGGACCCCGACGGCCTGCACCGGCTCTGGACCACCGACAACGGCGCGCGCGACGCGATCCTCGAGAACCACCAGGTCATCGCCTTCAAGTCCTGCTTCCCGGCCTCGGCGATCCGGGACGACGACCGGCTCGATGAGTACAAAGCCTGGTACCGCGGCATCCGCGACTTCTGCGACACCCGCCCCGACAGGCTGTTCATCGTCATGTCCACGCCGCTGCTGCATCGGCTCTCCACAAACCTGACGGAGGCGGATAACGCGCGCGCCTTCGCCAACTGGCTGAAGAGCGGCGAGTACCTGTCCGGCCACCCGAATGTGGTGTGCTTCGACCTCTTCGACATGCTCGCGCATCCCGACGACGGCGGGGTGAGGCGGAACATGCTGCGCTGGGAGTACGAGGCCGCGCACAACGACGGCGACTCACACCCGAACCAGGCCGCGAATGAGGTCGTCGGGCCCGCCCTGGCGCAGTTCATGATCGACGCGGCCGAGGCCTACTCGCCGCCGGGAGGATGAGCGCCATGCGTGCGGCTATCGCGCTGACGGCGGCCGGGCTTGCGGCCTGCGGGTGGGTGGGGGCGGAGATCACGCGCTTCCCCGACCCGCATCCGCGCGGGAATGTGCTCGAGTACTGGCGGCTGACGCATGACCCGGCCATCCGCGACCACGCGAACTACCACAATACGAACTGCTTCAGCCCGGACGGCCGCTACGTCTGCTTCACGCACTACACCGCCCCCGACCTCTACCACTGCGACCCGCACGAGGTGCGCGTGATCGACCTGCACACCGGCGAGGATCGCCTGATCGGCATCGGCTCCTCGCCGCGCTGGGCGCAGCAGCACAACTGGCTGTTCTACGTGCGCACGAGCCGCGAGCCGGACGACTCGTGGGAGGCGAAGTCGGAGGTCATCCGCCACGACATCGCCACCGGCGAGGAGTTCGTGGTCACGCGCGACATGCAGTGGCTGGGCTCGACGGACCGCCTGGACCGCTGGATCTTCGGCAATCGCTGGCGCTACGACATCCCGGACGACACGCCGCGCAAAACGGTGCGGGCGCGGATCGAGCCGAACGCTGAGCTGGAACAGATCTGCGACATCAACGAGGCGAACCGGCCGTTGTGCAACGCCGAGCACGACCTGATCAGCATCCGCTGCCACCTCTACGGGCCCTTCGAGCACGCGCGGATGTGGATGGACTACGACGGGTCGAACCAACGCACGGGCGTGCCGATGGTGCAGAACGCACACTGCGCGTGGTCGGGCGACGGCACCTGGCAGCTCATCGGCAACGGCCGGGCGCAGGGCCGGCGCTGGGACGAGCCCTTCCCCAGCGACGTGCACACGCTGTCGTGGATGTCCTTCGGCGACATCAGCCCATGCGGGCGCAGCGGGAGGTGGATCTGCGGCGACTACGGCGTCGCCGACCTGCGCACGGCCGACGGCATCGAGCTGCCGCGCGCGCCCTCGGAGCTGTGTTACCCCGCGGCAATAGCGGACAACTCCGGACCGTATGACGCCGACCCGAAGGGCAGCCCGGACGGCACGAAGATCTGCTTCGTCTCGAACTACCCCTTCGCGACCGCCCCGCACACGCGCCTGCTGGAGACGATCACCGACGAGACCGGCGTGCGCGTCGAGAGCACCGAGGGCTTCCCCGACTCGGGCGAGATCGAGGTGCTGACGGAGGTCGTGGCGTACTCCTCGAAGACCGCGACTACGTTCGAGGGCCTCGAGCGCCGCCGCTACGGCACGGAGGCGCGTGAGGCGCTGCGCGCGGGCTGGGACGTCACGCTCTTCAGCGCGCGGCTGATGACCGACGAGGAGCGCAGGCGCGCGGTGGAGCCCTGGCCGTGGCTGGTGCGGGCGGTCGAAGAGGCGGGGCTGGGCGAGGACTGCCCGCTCCTATGGCAGCGACAGACGGACATCTACATGAGCGTGGTGCGCCTGCCCGACGCGCCGTGGCTGCGCCTGCGCGGAGGCGTGCTCGAGGTTATCCCCGGAGAGAACCACCGCGAGACATTCGGCTACCACCTCCTGCGCGGGGGCGAGCGCACCACCGAGGAGCCACTGCGGCCCGGTGAGGAGACGACGCTGCGCCGCGGCGAGTACCAGGCCGTAGCGATCGAGTGGAGCGGCCTGGAGGGCCAGGCCAGCCGCCGAGTGGAGGTGCCCGAGGGGACGCGCCTCCACGTGCTGGCGGGCATCCCGGACGACTTCTCCTGGATCGTGCGCGAGTGGCGCGTTCAGGAGCGCCTGGTGGCGCGCGAGGAGGCGATGGCGGCGACCGAGGCGACGTGCGCCCTGCGGCATCGGGCAGAGGGCGTCTTCCGCGTCGAGCGCTACGAGCGGGGCGAGCGCGTCTACGCCGAGGACGTCAACGCGGACGGGTTCGCCTGCCGCCGCGAGAGCCACCAGGACGGCCGGCTGCGGATGCGCGAGATCTGGCAGCCGATGGACCCGCCCAGGCTGCGCACGCGCGAGCTGTTCGCCGACGACGGCTGCAAGACCGAGGCCATGCAGTTCGGCTACCCGGACCCGACCGAGCCGCTCGTAGTCGATCACTGGTGGTACGACCACGGCTGGCCGGTGAGGCGGGAGACGTACGGGGGCGCGGTGTGGGAGAAGCGCGGGGATGAGTGGGCGCGCGTGGATTGAGGATAGCCCGTCGCGCCTTTCGCGATTGCCTGCACAGGCCGTCGCTCCCGGCTGCAGGGGCACGCAAGCGCGGCGGCGCTGCCCGGAGCAGGCACCCGAAGACGGGCCCCCGCGCCTGCTTGACAGCCTCCGCGATCTTCCGTATTCTGCCGGTACCGCCGATCGCCCTCGTGAGCAACCGCAGTCGTCGTCCCCGACGGAGTGATACCATGGCCGGATCCGCGGCTTCCCAGCCGCTGAGCGATGATCGCGACGTGCGGCGCAAGATGCTCGCCATCCTACGAGTGCTTTCGGGCAGCGATGAGCCGCTGGGTGCGCGCGCTATCGGCAGGGAGCTCGAGACCATGGGGATCGAGCTGAGCGAGCGCCAGGTGCGCTACCACCTGCAGTTCATGGACGAGCGTGGCCTCACCTACGCGGTGGGCAACGCCGGCCGGGTGCTGACCGACCTGGGCCGCCACGAGCTGGACAGCGCGCAGGTCGCGGACAAGGTCGGCTTCGTCGCCGCCCGCATCGACCGGCTGGCGTACTCCACGACCTTCGATATCGACACCGGTGAGGGCGCGGTCATTCTCAACGTGTCGCTGCTGCGTGCCGAGGACCTGGAGGCCGCACTGGAGTGCGCGCGAGTCGTGATCGACGCGGGGCTGTGCATGAGCGAGCTGATGGTGGTGGCGCACGAGGGTGAGGTTCTCGGCGACGTGGTGCCCGAGGGCATGGCAGCGGTGGGCACGGTCTGCAGCGTCACCCTCAACGGCGTGCTGCTGCACCACTACATCCCGGTCGGGTCCGTCTACGGCGGCCTGCTGCAGGTGCGCGACGGCGCTCCGCTGCGCTTCGTCGAACTTATCAGCTACGCGGGCTCATCGATCGACCCCCTGCACATCTTCATCGGCTCGGGTCTGACCTCGTCGTGGGAGGCGGCCACCTCCGGCTCGGGGCTGGTCGGCGCGGGCTTCCGCGAGATCCCGGCGGCGGCGGCCAACGAGGCGCTGGAGCTGATCGACCGGCTCAAGCAGCACCGGCTCCACGGCGTCGTGACCTTCGGCGCCCCAAGCCAACCTCTGCTCGACATCCCGGTGAGCATGGACCGCGTCGGCCTGGTGGTGGTGGGCGGGCTGACCCCCATGGCGGCCGCGTGCGAGCGCGGGATTGAGATGGAGAACCACGCCATGTCCACGACCTGCGAGTACTCGCGCCTGCAGCCCATCGACGAGCTGGTGTAGGCCACAGGGCCGTTCAGACGGGGAACGTGGGATGGACCTGAGCGACCGCAAGGTCATCTTGGGATGCTGCGGCGGTGTGGTGGCGCTTGCGGCTTTCCTCGTTGTCGGCGGATGCCTCGCCTGGGATCGGCTCGGCTCACAGCTCATCCCACCGATCGCTCGGCCTGATTCCTCGATCAGGACCAGCCCATCAAGGGCGGGGCTTTCCTCAAACACAGCATCGTCATCCAGGACACCGAGCTCTCTGTTGTGAGCGACATCGCATTCGGCGAACTCGATCCCCCGCCCGGCAGGAAGGTGTGCGTCGCGGCGAGCCGGCGGATCCTGTTCATGGACCGGGAGGGCAACGTGCGTTCGGAGGTCATCCCCTCGACGGATCGACCCGAGGGCGGATTCGGCTTCCTTCACGTCGTCGATGTCGAGGGGGACGGGGTCTGTGAGTACCGAGACACGCTTCCGGAGGACTCCGCCGCCGCGCTGCTGGATCACTCCGGACGGGTGCTCTGGTCGCAGGGCGAAGAGGACCACGCCCAGACGCAGCCGTCGGCGACTTCGACGCGGATGGCGAGGTCGAGTTCGCGCGAATGTCATGTCGAGCCGGGGCGGGCTGCGCCTGCTGGAGGCTGATAGCAGCGTCGCGTGGGAGAAGTACGGTGTGCCTCCCAGCGAGGACGGTTCGCCGGATCGCAGCGCGGAGGTGGCCGGCTTCGACGTCGCGGCGCCGGACACCGACGGTGACGCTGTGGATGAGCTTGTGCGGGCGGTCGGTTTCACGAACCTGCAGGTTCTCGACGGCACAGGGGAGGTCATCGACAGCAACGAGCTATCGCGGCTGGAAGCCGTGCAGTATCTCGCCGCCTGCTCCTGGCCACCCGGCAGAAACAGTCCGGCCATTCTGACGGTCGGAAATCACGAACTGCGCGTGTACTCGCCCGCCGGCGAGCGTCTGGCGCGCCTTGAGGCGCCGGATGCCGCTATGTTCTTCCCACCGAGCGTAGCCGTGGTGGAGTTCGACCCGGGGCAGTCGCCGTGGCTCGCGGTGGCGCTGAGCGCCTTCAAGTAGGAATCTTCGTTCCTCTACGTCCACGACAATACGGGGAAGCTCGTCTACCACGAGGCGCTGCCCGAAGAGGTGCAGTCGATGTGCACGGTTCGGCGCGGCGATGACGCCGGCGAGGTGCTGCTGGTGGGCGGGAACGGCAAGGTGTGGCGCTACGAGGTGGCGAACTCCGGCTCGACCTCATCCGAGCAGCCGGAGGCGATGCAGATGACCCCTGACGCCGCCGCCCGCGAGATGGCCGGCTTCTCCACCGCCGCCATCTCCGACGCGCTCTTCCGCATGGGGCACAAGGACCGCACGATGAAGCCGCGCATCAAGCCCGTCGATCCGGGCATGCGCCTGTTCGGCCCTGCCCTGACCGTCCACGCCTACCCCGGAGGCACCTACGCCAGCAGCCTGGCGCTGAAGGCCGTGGAGGAGGGGGAGGTCATCGTCATGGGTGTCGGGGGCTTCGTGGACAACATCATGTGGGGCGAGATCTTCAGCCACATGGCGGCGGTGGCCGGCTGTGCCGGGGCGGTCATCGACGGCTCCGTGCGCGACATCGATGGCGTCCTCGAGATCGGCTTCCCGCTCTTCGCAGCCGGCATCTCGCCGCAGGCCGGAACGGGCGACCAGCTCGGCGAGATCGACATTCCCATCTCCTGCGGAGGCGTGGTCGTGAACCCCGGCGACTTCGTCTACGGCGACCGCCTCGGCGTGGTCGTGGTGCCGCCGGAGATGGCGGTGGAGACGCTCGAGTGGTCCCGGCAGATCGTCGAGAAGGAATCGAGGCTGCTGGCCGACCTCAAGGCGCAGCTTGAGGAGCGGAGGCAATGAGCGCGGCTGAGCTACTGGTCATCGACACGACCGGGCGCGCGCAGTATCCCCCGGAGGCGCTCGCGCACCTCGAGGGTCTTCGGGTGCGGATCGAGCCGCGGCGGGCCACCGAGGAGGACGAGGTGATGGAGGCCGGTCGGGGCGCGGCCGCCATCCTCGTGACCGGCGCGTATGTGACCCGCCGCGTGCTGGAGGCGCTCCGGCCGGAGCTGCGCGCGGTCGTGCGCTACGGCGTGGGCCTCGACCGGATCGACCTGGACGCCGCACGGGAGCTGGGCGTGAAGGTGCGAAACGTGCGTAGCTTCTGCACCAACGAGGTCGCCGACCACACGCTGGCGCTGGTGCTGGCGCTCTCGCGGCGGATCGTGCGCCAGGCAATCGACAGCCGCGCGGGCCACTGGCGCAGGGTGGGCGAGGGCCCGCTGCTGCGGCTGAGCGGGCGCCGGGCGGGCATCATCGGCCTCGGCGAGATCGGCCGGGCCGTGGCCCACCGGCTGCAGGCGCTGGGGATGGAGGTGGCGGCGCACGATCCCTTCGTGGCCGAGGACACCGCGCGGGAGCTGGGCGTGGCGCTCCTGCCGCTCGATGAGCTGCTGGCGACCGCGCACGTCGTGTGCGTGAACTGCCCACTCACGGACGCGACGCGTGGGCTGATCGGCGCGGCGGAGTTGGCGGCCATGGGGTCCGACTCCATCATCGTCAACACCGCGCGCGGTGGGATCATCGACGAGAGCGCCCTGGTGGCCGCACTGCAGGGCGGTGAGATCGCCGGGGCGGGGCTGGACGTGTTGGCCCAGGAGCCGCCACCGCCGGATCACCCGCTCCTCGCGATGGACAACGTCATCGTCACGGCGCACATGGCCGCGTCATCCCAGGAGGCCATGCACGAGCTCGTGATCGGGGTGTTCCGGGCGCTGGGCGAGGTGCTGCGCGGCGTGTGATCGGCCGGGAAAGGGCGGGCGTCGTCGCTGTAGCGGCCGGTCGCTCGACTGGTTGTCGAGATGCGACATGGTGTCAACCAGCAACGGCCGGGCGGGAATGTAATCCCGCCCCTCAAGACGCCACGACAACGGCCAAATGCACACGGGCCTCCAGGCCCGTACCACGGACAGGCCAACTGCGTCCCGATGGGCGGCACGGGGTTAACGACGAACGGCCGGGGGGCCTGCGCCGACCGTCCGCCGAAGATGATGCACGGCCGCGAACCCAGCCGTACGGAGGGGCGGCGTGCCCACGCCGCCCGCCGTTGCGCACTGAGTCGCAGGGAGAGGCCGGTCCGGGCGCGCAACGCGGAGCGTTGGCGTGAGGAGTGAGTCGCGCCGGTGCCTCAGGCTCCATCCCGGCCCATCGGCGTGCGTGCGGTCAGATGCGGGGAGGCAGCAGGCTCAGGGGGAGGCCGCCGTCGCCCTCAGCGAGATGTGGGGGCGGATGGCCAAAAGGCCCATAGCCGCGCCACGACGGAGGCCGAGCGGCTACTCGTACCTCAAGCACTCGATGGGGTCGAGCAGCGCCGCCTTGCGGGCCGGATACCAGCCGAAGAAGACGCCGACCGCGGCGGCGAAGGCGAAGGAGACCGCCACGGACCACGGTGGCACGACGGTCTGCCACCCGAGGCTGTTGCCCACCAGACCCGAGCCCGCGAAGCCGACGATGATGCCGATGACGCCCCCGGTGGCGCTGAGCATGACCGCCTCGATGAGGAACTGGGCGAGGATGTCGCTGCGGCGGGCGCCGACGGCCTTGCGGATGCCGATCTCGCGGGTGCGCTCGGCGACCGAGACGAGCATGATGTTCATGATCCCCACGCCGCCCACGATCAGCGAGACCAGGGCGATGCCGCCCACGAAGAGCGTGAGCTGGCCGGTGGTCTCGGTCATCGTGCTGAGGAACTCCGTCTGGTCGCGGATCCGGAAGTCCTCGGTCATCTCAGTGACGCGGTGAGTGCGGTGGAGCACGCGCTTGATGGCCTCGATTGCGTCAGGCACGACGTCCTCGTTGGCGGCCGACGCGTAGATGCGGGAGATGTTGGCGTCGCCCACAAGCCGCTGGCGAGCGGTGCTGATGGGGATGACCACCTGGTTATCGGGGTTGCCCCAGCCGCCGCCCTTCTCCTCCAGGATCCCGATGACCTCGAAGGGGACGCCGTTGAGCCGGATGAACTCGCCGACGAGGGCGCGGCCGTAGAACAGCTCATCCACGACCTCCTGGCCGATAACGGCCACGCGCGATCGGGCCCGCTCCTCGGTGGGCGAGAGGAAGCGGCCCTCCGCGATCTCGAAGGCCATCACGTGCGCCCAGTCGGCGGTGCTCCCCACGACCTGGGTGTTGTGGGTGAGGTTGCGGTACTTCGCCGTCACGCTTCTCTGCACCACGGGCGCGATGGCCTTCAGGTACCTGCTGTCCGCCTTCAGCGCCTGCAGGTCCTCCTCAGTCAGCCTCCCCGGCCGGGCGGCCCTCCCGCCCCTGCCGCCCCCCGGGAAGATCATGATCAGGTTCGTGCCCAGTGAGCGGATGCGGTTGAGGGTGTCGGTCTTAAGGCCCTCACCGATGGCCACGACGATCAGCACGGCCGCGACGCCGATGATGACCCCCAGCATGGTTAGGATGGAGCGCGACTTGTTGACCATCAAGCTCATGTACGCGGTGCGCAGCGCCTCAATCATGCTCACGGCGCATCACCGCCCTCGCCGGCCTCATGGTTGCGCTCGTCACTGATGATCTCGCCGTCCACGAGTTGCACGGTGCGCCTGCAGCGGCGGGCAACGTCCGGGTCGTGTGTGACCACGACCATGGTAATGCCCTCGGCGTTCAGTTCGTCGAAGAGGGTCAGGATCTCGGTGCCGGTGGCGGTGTCGAGGTTGCCGGTGGGCTCGTCGGCCAGCACGATGTTCGGGGAGTTGACCAGCGCTCGCGCGATGGCCACGCGCTGCTGCTCGCCGCCCGACAGCTCGCGCGGGCGGTGGTGGGCGCGATCGCCGAGTCCCACGCGCTCAAGCGCCAACATGGCCAGCTCCCGCCTGTTGCGCGCACCGCCGTACATGAGCGGCAGCTCGACGTTCTGGGCCGCGGTGGCCCGCGGCAGGAGGTTGAACTGCTGGAAGACAAAGCCGATCTCGCGGTTGCGCACGGCCGCCAGGCGGTCCGGATCGAGGTGGCCGACGTCTTCGCCGTCGAGCACGTATCTTCCCGAGGTCGGGGTATCGAGGCAGCCCAGCAGGTTCATGAGGGTGGACTTGCCCGAGCCCGAGGGCCCCATGATCGCCAGGTAGTCGCCGCCCTCGATGGACATGCTCACTCCGCGTAGGGCGTTCACCGCGACATCGCCCATCCTGTAGGTCTTGTGCAGATCACTGATCTCGATCAATGCCATGCTCCGATCGTTCTCCGTGCTCACCGGCGGCGATTGTGCCCGAGCATCCGGGTTGCCCGTCGGGCGGTGCGGGCGGCGTCACTGCTCCTGCCCTCGTCCTGCATCTGGGCCTCGGGGGCGGCGGCGGGCAGCACCACCACCTCACCCTCCTTCAGTCCGCTGATGATCTCGGTGCTCTCCCAGTCGCTCACGCCCACCTCCACCTCCCGATCCACCGGCTCGGCCCCGGGCCGAGGCAGCACCTGCACCATGGTCTTCCCACCCGAGCGGTCGATGGCCGAGTCGGGCACCAGCAGCACGCCGGTGCGTTCGGCCGTCAGGATCGTAACGTCGGCGGTCATGCCCGGGCGCAGGTCGGGATGCAGGTCGAGCACCCGGATGCGGACGGGGAAGTAGATGACGTTCTCCTGCTCCTGGCCCTGCGGGTAGATCTTGTCCACGACGCCCGTGATGTCCACGTTGGGGAGGGTTTCGACGCTTATCTCGACGGTCTGGTCCACACTGACCTTCGATATATCGACCTCGTCCACGTCGGCCATGACGTACATCTCGGTGATGTCGGCGATGGTCACGATGGCGGTGCCCTGTGCGAGCGCGGCGGTGCCGGCGGGCACCACGGTGCCCTCCTCGGCATGCTTCTCCAGCACCACGCCGTCGCGAGGGGCGATGACAGTGGTGTTCTCGAAGTTGTACTGCACGTCGTCCAGGCTCGCCTGCGCCTTGCGGCGATCGGCCGCCGCGGCCCGGATGTCCAGGCTTCTTGTCTCGTCCGTAAGCCGGCCGGCGCGCGCGCGCTCCAGCGAGGCCTGAGCCTGCTCGACCAGGCGGCGGCTGGCGTCCACGTCGTCCTGCCGCACCGCTATCTGTGTCTCCCGAGTGGTTCTGGCGGCCGCAAGCGCCGCCACGGCCTCGGTGACCGCCGCCTCGGCCGACTCGCGCTCGCGTATGCGCAGCTCCACCTGCACGCGCTGCGACCGGGCGGCCTCGAGGCCCGCCTGCGCCTGTCTCACCGCCGCCCGGGCCTTCGCGATCTCCTCCGCGCGGGGCCCGGCCTTCGCGAGCTCGTACGACTGGCTGGCCGACTCAAGCTGCGCCTGGGCAGCCCGGTAAGCCCTGCGGGCAGCGTCCACGCTCTGCTGGGAGGTGAAGCCCTTGGCCAGCAGCCTCTCCTCGCGCCGCAACTCGGTCTCGGCGTTCTCCAAGATAGCCCGCACCTCATCGACTCGCGCCCTGGCCTGGGCGATCTCCTCGGGCCGATTGCCCTTCTCCAGCATGGCGAGGTCCTGGCGCGCTCGCTCGAGTGACGCCTCCGCCTGCCGGATGTCGGCCTGTGTGAGCTGCGGCTGCACCTCCTCCTGGACCTTGGCCTCCGCCAGCCGCGCGCGGGCCGCGTCGAGTCGCGCCTGCGCCTGAGCCACGCTCTGGGCCGTGCTCTCGCGGGCTTCGGTGAGCTGGGACTGCGCCTGCCGCAGCCGGGCACGCGCCGTCTGCAGGGAGGCCTCCGCCTCCGCGACGCCCGTGCGCGTCTGGACGCGCTGGGCCTCCGCCGAATAGTGCGCCTGCACAACGCGCGCGTCGGCGGCGTCCACGGTCGCCTGGGCCTGGTCCACCTTCTCCTGCAGCGCGGTCGGGTCGAGCTGCGCGATCAGGTCGCCGGCCTTCACCAGGTCGCCGGCCTCGACGTACATCTCGTCGATCTCGCCGCCCGTCTGCGACTTGACCTCGACCGTGGTCAGCGGCTCGAGGACGCCGGTGGCAGCCACGGTGACGCGCAGGTCGCCCCGGCGCACGATGACCGTCGGCAGCTCCTCCTCCCCGTTCTCCTCCCCGTTTCTGCGGAGGAACCAGAACGCTCCGGCTCCGAGCAATACCACAACAAGTCCTGTGATGATCCAGCGCTTCATTGTGCCACCACCGTCTCGGATTGCGCCGGCCGGTCCTACTCGGCCGGCGCCTGCTCGATGAGCGGCCGGCCAGCGGCCGCCAGCAGTCGGTAGTACGCCACGGCTCGGTCGTACCTGGCCTGCACCAACGTGGCGCTCGCGCGCCGCCACGTCAGCTCAGCGTCGGTCACCTCAATGACGTTCGCCGCCTCTTCGGCGTAGCGGGCGCGCGCGACCTCCAGGTTGGTGGCGGCCGCCTCAAGCGCCGCCTCCGCCGCCACTATGCGCTCCCGGGCGTCGCGCAGCGCGTACCACGCCTGCGTCACTTCGCGGGTGGTCGTCAGCTCCAGCTCCGCCAGCCGCTGCCTCGACGACTCGAGGTTGGCCCGCGCCTGGCGCACACTCGCGTCGCTGCCCCGATCAAAGAGCGGAAGGCTGACCCCGGCCCAGAGCTGCCAGCTCTCGCCGGCCGTCCCGCTGTGTCGCCCGTAGCCGGCTTGCCCATCCACGCCGAGGGTCAGGCCGGCGTCGATCTCCGCCTGCCTGACCGACAGCTCGGCGACGCGCAGCCGATGGTGCTGCGCTCGCAGGTCGGGGCGGTGGGCCAGGGCCTCGGCCAGCCAGACATCGAGGGCATCCACCGCAGGCACGTCGTCGAGCCGGTCGGCGAGCAGCGGGAGCTCATCGGGCGGCAGCGCCAGCAGCGCCCGCAGCTCCGCGAGTGACTGCCAGATGGCGTTCAACGCGCTGATCGCCTCATAGCGCGCCTGGGCCAGGTCCGCCTCGACCGGCATGCGGTCGGCCTCCGCAGCCGCTCCCACCTCGATCCTGGTCTCCACCAGCTCCAGGTCCAACTCCGCGGATGAGACGGCCTCTTCAGCCACCTCGGCGAGCTGCTGGTTGGCGAGGATCGTGAAGTAGGTGGAGGCCACGGTCTGCGCGAGCGTGCGACGGGTGTTCTCAATACCGGCCTCGCTCGCGGCGAGCTGCCACCTGGCAGAGTCGATGGCCTCCTCGCGCCCGGACTGGAAGAAAACATGTTGCAGGGCCAGCTCCACGTCGCTCGTCTCGGAGGTGCCGCCGCCGCCGGTGGTAGACCGCCCCAGCGAGTCCTGTATCTGCCCTGAAGCGCTGAGGGCGAGCGTCGGCAGCCTGCGCGCGCGCTGCCCCTCGAGTGCGGCGCGCGACGCGTCGAGGTCGCTCTGCGCAGTGGCGATCGACGGGTTGCGCTCGATGGCAATACGCATCGCATCCTGCAGGGTGAGAACGTGCGGCGCCTCCGCCTGGGCCCAAGCGCACAGAGTCGGCACAAACACAAGATAGGCGATCGCGCCGATCATGCCATGCCACCGGGCGCCGCCTCGCATCTGCAGCATCTCAATCACCAGTCCGCTTCGAGCCTCCGAACGCCGCACGCGTACTGTGGCGCTGCAGCGTCCGCAACGACACGGCAGGGCAGTGGTTGCGCGTGGACCCGCGCCTGCCATTGGTGGATACGCCGGGGGGGCGATCCCATCGTCTCTCGACAGCTACCTGTCTTGCTCCGGCGCGCAACCGGATGTGTCCACGTCCTGCCAGTGGCGCCGGGCGTTGTCGGCCATGCGCTCGAGGAAGCTCAGTGCGTCCGCCGCCTCCTCGGCGGAGAAGCCGTCCAGGAGCAGCTCACTCCACCTGCCCGCGGCATCGCGGATCTGTGGGGCCATCTCGCGCCCCTTCTCAGTGACCCGCACCCGCTTGATGCGGCGGTCCTCCTCGTCCACGCTGCGCTGGATCAGGCCCGCCTCCTCCAGCCGGGCGACCGCGCGTGCCGCAGTCCCCTTGTCCACCCGCAGGTGGTCGGCGAGGTGCTCCTGGCTGACGTCATCGTGGCGGAGCAGGCGCAGGATCAGCGGGAAGGCCACCGGGGGCAGCCCCAGGCGCTCCATCTCCACGCGGAAGTACCTCTTCGAGAAGCGATGGATGATCCCGACATACCTGCCCGCCCGTCGAGGCCTGCGATCATCTGGCATCAGGCGCACCACCAGCGGTGCGGAGACACCGCACGCAACTCGTTGCAATGGCAACCATAATAGCACAGTTCGGCGCCCGGCGCAAGCCCTCGATGGAATGCGGCGACGGCGCGGCGGTCTCCGAGGTGGGCGCCTATTCGCGCTTCCCGCGGCCGGCTCCTCCCCGGGGGATCGGCGGCGGCTCGACGGGGGTCAGGACGACCACTCTGTGGGGGGCCTCAGGCCCGAGACGAGGCTCTCGCGAGTCACGTCGCTCCGCGGCCGGGCGATGGCCGTGCCACGACGACCTGGCTCTCGCCCTCATGCGGCCGGAGAGCAAGCCGCTCGACGCCGGGTGGCAGAATGAAGGTCTCCCCCATCGCCATCAGGGCGGCACCACGCGGCCACTGCAGCTCAGTCCGCCCCGCGACGCCGACCACGACGCCGGGCACCCCGGCCTCACGCCGCAAGACCACCTCACCCCGGAGCGTGAGGCGCTCCATGCGGTAGGGCGCGATGTCGATGAGCAGCTCGCGCCGACCCCACGGGCGCTCCTGGGCCCGGGGCTCGATGCACGCCGGCGCGTCCCCGTTGAGCCGCACGCTCTCCAGGGCCTGCTCGATGTGGAGCTCGCGCGGGTGGCCGTCGAGCGCGAGCCGGTCGTGGTCGTAGACGCGGAAGGTCGAGTCCGAGGGCTCCTGCACCTCGAGGAGCATGACGCCGCGCAGCATCGCGTGCAGCGTTCCGGCGGGGAGGTGGATGACGTCACCCGGCCGGACGTCTATGCGGCGCATGGCCTCCATCACGGTGCCGTCGGCGATGCGGGCGGAGAGCTCGTCAATGGTCACGCCGGGCTGCACGCCATGGAGCACGGCTCCGCCGGGCTCGACGTGCACGATCAGCCAAGTCTCGTTCTTGCTGCGCTCAGCCGGGAAGCACCGCCGGCAGGTGTCGGCGTCGGGATGGACCTGGATGGAGATGTCCTCCTGCGCGTCGATGAACTTGACGAGCAGCGGGAACTGCTCGCCGCGCCGCCCCGGCAGGAGCCGATCGCCGAAGCGCTCCATCACCTCGCGGAGGCTCGCGCCCTCAAGGGGGCCGCCGGCGATCGATGAGGTGCCCTCGGGGACGTCGGCCACCTCCCAGGACTCGCCGATCACCTGATCGGGGGGCAGGCTCTTGCCCAGCACTCGCTCCAGGCCGCGCCCACCCCAGATCTTGGGCTTGAGCAGCGGCCTGCAGCGGAGCGGGAAGTTGAGCGGCTCGTCACGCGACGCGTTCACGGCGGTATCTCCGATGTGCCCCAGTGGGCGGCGCAGTTGCCGGGCGCCGCCGCAGCGGATGCGCCGTCGTGCTTGCGGTCAGAGACCGGGCTCACTCGCCCGCGAGATCGAGGACCTCGCGCGTCTTCTCCGCCAGCAGTTCGGCGTCGCCCCTGGTCTCGACGTTCAGCCGGAGGACCGGCTGGGTGTTGGACTTGCGCAGATTGAACCGCCAGCGCTCGAAGGAGATCGAGACGCCGTCGGTGGTGTCCACGCGGCCGCCGAGACGCTCATAGTGCTCCCGCACACGCGCGATTGCGGCCTTCTGCGCCTCGCGGCTGGCGAGCTGGATGTTGAGCTCGCCACTGCACGGGAAGCGCTCCTCGCGCTCGGCCACCAGGCTGGATATCGGGCGTTGGGCCCTCGTCAGGATCTCCGCCACCAGCAGCCACGGGATCATCCCCGAGTCCGCGTAGTAGAAGTCGCGGAAGTAGTGGTGCGCGGACATCTCGCCCCCGTACACGGCGTCCTCGGCTCGCATTCGCTCCTTGATGAAGGCGTGCCCGGTCTTGCTCTGCACGGGCGTGCCCCCCGCCTCGCGGACGATCTCGATGGTGTTCCAGGTCAGCCGCGGGTCGTGAATGATTCTCGCGCCCGGAGCGTCCTGGAGCATGCGCTGGGCCAGCAGCCCCACGAGGTAGTAGCCCTCGATGAAGTCGGCGTCCTCGTCGAAGAAGAAGCAGCGGTCGAAGTCGCCGTCCCAGGCGATCCCCAGGTCGGCGCCCACCTCGCGCACGGCGTCGGCGGTGCGATCGCGGTTGTCCGGCTCCAGGGGGTTGGGCACGCCGTGCGGGAAGGTGCCGTCGGGCTCGTGGTCGATCCGGGTGAAGCGCAGCGGCAGGTGCTCGGCGATCATGTCCAGGAACGGTCCCGCGCAGCCGTTGCCGGCGTTGACCACCACCTCAAGCGGCTCCAGCTCATCAGGCTCCACGAACCCCAGGACGGACTCGACGTAGGCCTCGTTCATGTCGTCGCTGCGCGCCGAGCCCTTCCGCGGCGCGCTCTCGACGTCGCGGTCGCCGACCATGCGCTCCATGTCGCGCAGGCCCGAGTCGCCGCTGATGGGGACGGCGTCGGCGCGTACGAACTTGAGGCCGTTGTAATCGGCCGGGTTGTGGCTGGCGGTGACCATGATCCCGCCGCCCATCCCCTGCTGGGCGGATGCGAAGTAGACGACCTCGGTGCCCACCAGGCCGATGTCGATGGCGTCGGCTCCCGCGTCGGTCAGCCCGTCGATGAGCGCCGTGGACATGGCCGGGCTCGACAGCCGCACATCGTGACCGACCGCGACCGGCCCCGGCGGCTCGACCAGCTTCACGTAGGCGCGGCCGATGTCGTAGACGATCTCCTCGTTGAGCTCATCCGGAATGCGGCCGCGCACATCGTACGAGCCGAAGGCGGCGGTACGATCCTCGCCCATCACTCGTCACTCCCACCCGTGCGTGCGTCCTTGTTCTTCAGCATCTGGGCGACGTCCCGCACCTGCTGGGCGCGATCGACGGGCGCCACCAGTACGCCGTCGGGCGTCGCGGCCACGATCACGCCGTCCATGCCGATGACCGCGACGTGCATGCCGGCGCGCACGGTGTCCTCGTAGACCGCGCAGTCGCGGCAGTCGATCAGCAGCGGATCGCCGTAGGTGGCGTTGCCCTCCTCGTCGCGCGGGGCCACACGCCGCCAGGCGTCCCAGGCGCCCAGATCGTCCCACGGGAACCCCGCTCGCACCACCACCACGTTGCGCGAGCGCTCCATCAACGCGTAGTCCACCGACGTATCGGGCAGCTCCGCGAACAGCTCCTCTGCGTGCCCGGCGTCGCCATCGGCCATGGCCGCGGCCATCTCGCGGATGACGCGCGCGATCTCGGGCGCGGCCTCGTCGAGCTCCGCGAGGAAGGTCGAGCCGCGCCAGAAGAACATGCCGCCGTTCCACAGGAACAGGCCGCTGCGGTAGAACTTGACGGCGGTGTCGGCGTCGGGCTTCTCGCGGAAGCGTATCACGGGGTAGAGCCGCTCCGCCGCAGGCTCCTGGCCGGGCAGCTCGATGGGCTCGTCGCCCATCTCGATGTAGCCGTATCCGGTCTCCGGGCGCCCGGGCTCGATGCCGATGGTGACCAGCGCGTCGAGCCGCTCGGCCGCCGCCAGGGCCGTGCGCACGTTCTGGCGGAAGGTCTCCACGTCCCCGACGTGCTGGTCCGCGGGGATGATGGCGAAGATGGTCCGCTCCGGCGCCAGCCCCTGGCCGCCCATGGCCCAGGCCGTCGCCCACGCGACCGCGCCCATCGTGTTGCGCCGCGCGGGCTCGGCGATGACCCGGTCGTCCGCGACGGACAGCCCGGCTTGCAGGATCGGCTCGCGCAGCGTGCGGCTGGTGCAGATGACGAGCCGATCGCGGGGAATGAGGTCGCCGAGGCGATACACGGTATCCTCCAGCAGCGTTCGGTCGGACGGGCCGAGGGGCAAGAGCTGCTTGGGACGGTCCGGCCGCGAGATGGGCCAGAAGCGCTCGCCCACCCCGCCGGCCATGATTACGCCGATGCGCGTCGAGGCCGTCGCGTCCGCCATCTGCCGCCCTCCTCGGGCATCCGTCGCCGTCCGCGCTGCGGGCAGTGCGTGTACAACCAAACACGTCCGGTGGCGCGAGGGTTCACGCCCCGGGCGGTGCCGCTATCCTACCAAGCTCCGTCCCCGAGCGCAAGAGCGGCCCGCTGCAGGGACGCAGGACCCGCCCGGCGCCGACGCGAATAGAGGGAATAGAGAGAACACTGACCGAACCGCCGCAGACCCCGCGCAAAGGGTGATGGCGATGCGCCGATGCCTGCCGGGCGCATTTGCGCTGCTGATCGCGCTTGTTCCGACCACAACGCCTCTCGCACAGGAGGATCAGGAGATGGCCGAGGATACTCTCCTCTTCGAGGACTTCGAGGACGGGATGGAGGGCTGGTGGGTCGAGGGAGGTGAGCGCGTCTGGGTCGAGGACGGCCGCCTGCACGTCAAGGCCGACCCGCCCGAGGGCTCCGAGGAGCCCTACGTCGCCACCGTCTGGTGCGAACAGCCCATCGAGGGCAACGTCAGGATCGAGTTCGACGCCCACGTCGTGAGCTCCAGCACGGACGTGAACAACGTCAACTTCTTCATGTTCTACTCCGACCCCGAGGGCACGCCGCTGTATGACACGCGCGAGGACCGCGCCGACGCGGCATACGGCGACTACCACGTCCTGAACGGCAACATCATCACCTTCCTCAACGACACGCGCGAGGGGGCCGGTGACATCCCCGAGGGCGAGCAGAGGGCGCGCATACGCATCCGCCACTGTCCGGGGTTCGAGCTGCTGGGCGAGACCTACAACTACCACTGCCAGGCGGGCAACACCTACCACGTGCAGATCGTCAAGCGCAACGACTTCATTCAGTTCTGGGTGGACGGGCGCTACCTGATCGGCGTGCGGGAGCCCGAGCCCTGGAGCGAGGGCCTGATCGGCCTGCGCACCTTCAGGACGTACCTGTGGTGGGACAACATCCAGGTGACGGCGATCAAGTAGGGCACGCAGCGGCAGTCCGGGGCGGGGGCGTGGGCCGGCGGGGCGGTCGTTGCCCGGCCGTCCGGACTGTGTATGTCAAGAGTGTTGTGCGATGGGGTCAGGCGGCGGCGCGCCGTCGGTTGTCCTGCCGTCGCTCCTCGCGAGGCGCAGGCCGCCGGCCTGGGCGGTGGGAGCGACCCTCGCCTTGCCCGCCTTCGTCGCAGCGCCGATCGTGTTGTCGCCGTCGGACGAGCCGATCGTTCCGGGCGAGCCCACCGATCTCGACACAGGCCGCGTGTATACCGTGCCCGCCGACGGCGGCGAGCCGAGCGTGCTTGTTGAGCCGCCCGGTCGCTACGCGGACTGCGCCTGGTCGCCGGACGGGAGCGCCGTCGCGGTCGCGGGGTCGCCGGCGCACGGCTTCGGCGGGGCACTGCTGCTGCTCGGGGTCATCGCCTACTTCGCGATCTCCGCTGTCCTGCAGGTGACAGCCACGACGGGCTGACGCCCGGCCCGGAACTCTCCGCCCCCGGCCGAGTGTCTTAGTACGTGAGTCGCGTGCCGACAACACGCCGTTGTGGGGCAGGCCGGGGGCCTGCCGCGCCGTGGCGGGAGGTGCCAGCAATGCTATTGGCATCCAGCCGCGTGCTGAGAGTCGCAGGCGCAATGATGGTCGCGCTGACCATGTCATGGTTGCTGGCCGGGTGTCCCGCGGCGCGGGAGAAGGGACGGCCGGTGGAGGAGGGTGCGGTGCCGCCTCCCGATGAGGCGCCGATGATGGAGGAGGCCGCCGAAGCCGCGCCGGGGCTGGCCGGCGATGCGGCCGGAGCCGAGGGGGAGGAGGCGGCACCGGACCGCAACGCCTGGGTCTCAAGCAGCTACCTGGGCGGCAGCGGCGCGCGCGAGCGCCTCGCCAAGCTCATCGAAGAGGGCGTGATGGTCGGCGGGGAGATGGTCAAGCTGGAGGCCTTCTCGCGCGAGTACAGCCAGTCCTTCGAGATCCCCACCGACCAGGCCATGAGCCTGACCGCCGAGACCGAGCAGGCGAAGATCGTGCGAGGCGGCGGGAACACCTTCCTGCAGGTGGGCCTGCAGGCCATCAAGCGGGAGGCGCCGAGGCGTCCGCAGCTTAACGTCTGCCTGGTCATCGACCGCAGCGGGTCGATGATGGATGAGGGGAAGATGGAGTACGCCCGCAGGGCCGCGATGGAGCTCGTCGATCGGCTGGCCGAGACGGACACCGTCGCGGTGGTCGCCTACGACGACCGCGCGAACGTGGTCGTCCCGGCAACGACGGCGCGGGACAAGGGGTCGATCCGCGACCGTATCGCCCGGCTGGGGCCCGGCGGCTCCACGGACATCCACTCGGGGCTGGAGGCGGGCTACGCCGAAGTCCGCAAGAACATGGGCGCGGAGTCGCTCAACAAGGTCATCCTGCTCTCCGACGGCATGGTAACCGCCGGGATTGCCGACCCGAACTCCTTCGCGCGACTGACCGCGGGCGCCTTCGATGACGACATCGAGACCACCGCTATCGGCATGGGGCTGGACTACGACGAGCGGCTCATGATGACCGTGGCGCGCGAGGGGAAGGGCAACTACCACTTCATCCGCGACGCCGCCACCATCGGGGACATCCTCCACGAGGAGATGGAGGAGCTGACGCAGGTGGTCGCCAAGGCCGTGCGCCTGCGCATCAAGCTCGCCGACGACGTGGAGCTGATCCGGGTGCTGGGCTCCTCGCAGCTCGAGGATGAGGAGGTCGAGCGCATCAAGACAACCGAGCGCGCGCAGGACGAGCGGCTGCGCCGGGAGCTGGGCATCACGACCGACCGGGAGGACATCGAGGACGAGCCGGGCATCAAGATGATGATCCCGCAGTTCTCGATGGGCTCGAGCCACGTGGTGATGCTGGAGATCAAGGTGCCGCCGGGCAGCGGCACCAGGACCGTGGCGGACGTCTACCTCAAGTACAAGGACATCGTCTTCCGGACGAACCGGGACATCGAGACGAAGGCCACGATCGAGTACACGCCATCGAGGGAGACCGCGGTGGCGTCGATCCGGCAGCCTGTGAAAAAGAACGTGCTGGGCTTCCAGACCGGCGAGGCGCTCAAGACCGCCGCCGCGCTCATCCAGCGGGGGAAGCACGGCAGGGCCGCGGAGGTGATCGACGAGCAGATGGTGCTGCTGGGCATCGCGGCGCAGGAGTGGCGCGACGCGGACCTCGACCGGGACGGCGAGCTGCTCGCGGCCTACCGCGATGTCATCGCCGGCATGGGCTCGGAGTACGCCGCCGACCCGGAGCTGGGCGACTACCTGGTGAAGTCGCTGACCTACTCGGCGTATCAGCGGACGCACTGAGCCTGAGCGAAGGGAGCCGCCGCAGGTGACCGTTCTGGCCGTCGGCGTCATCGTCGGCGTGGTGGTGGGGGTATTCGCCCATCGCGGCCGGATCGCGGCGCCAGCCTGGGCGGCGGGGCTGGCGGCGGCGATCGTCGCTGCCCTGCTGGCGATGGTGGCGAGCGGGCTGAGCAGGTCGGACGGTGAGCAGTGGCTGGCGGCCGACATGGTCTACGTGGTGAGCCTCGCCGACGGCCGGAGTGAGCCGCTGCTCCCGGAGCGAGGGTTCTACGGCGACTGTGCGTGGGCACCGGACGGCGGCCCTCTGGCCGTGGCGGGAGTGGCGGCCGCCGGGGCAACGGGTTCGCTGGAGCTGATGGACGCGCGTGGCGACGCCCCCGCATTCTCACCCGACGGGCGCAACCTGGCATATGCCGCCGGGGGGCTTGATGTCGGCGGCGCGCCCACGGTGGAATTGCATGTCGTCAGCGTGGAAGGTCGAAGCGATCGGCTGCTCGTGACGCGGCCGGGGGACCTCGAGGACCTCGTCTGGGCACCGGATGGCGACCGCATCGCGCTGGTGACGAACCTGCGCCGCATCGTGACGATGCCCGCGCACGAAGACCGTCTCGCGGTCATCGTTGATGTCGCGACCGGCGAGATGCAGCCGTTCAAGCCCGGCCCCGCGTCGCCGGGAAGCCTCTCATGGGCGCCGGACGGTGAGCGGCTGGTATTCGACTCGCTGGAGGAGCCGGGCATCTTCGTGGCGTACACGGACGGCTCGGAACTGGAGCAGGTGGCCGACGACGGCCACGCGCCGGCATGGTCGCCGAACCGGGATCTCATCGCGTTCAAGCGCGACGAGCCGGAGGGATACGGGATCTGGATGATGGACGCGGACGGAGAGAACCAGCGGAAGCTGGCCTCGGCGCCGACCGGTCCGCCCTTTGCGACGGGCCCGCTGCACTGGTCGCCGGATGGCAACCTGCTGGCGTGGTGGGCCTGCCATGCGATGTGGCCGGAGATCACGGTGATGCCGACCGCCGGGGGTGAGGCGCGAACGGTCGCGACCATCCACACCTTCGAGCCCGCGTTCACCCGCCTCGAGGCGCGTCCGTCCCTGAGGTCCGTCTGTGAGCGACTCAGTGGCGCGAACAAGCGGCCTGAGGGAGATCTGCGGGAGTACTCCTTCACTCGTCCACGGCCGGCGCAGATCGCGTGGTCCGGTGACTCGACGCGGATCGCATATACGTCGGAAATGCCAAAGGCGCGCGCCGCGAGGGACGCTAACCTGATGGCCAACCGGCTGATTCTGCTGCCTCTTGGGCTCGGTCCGCCGGTCGCGCTCATCGGATGCATATACGGGTGGCGGCGACGCGGGAGCGACCGGCCGACGGTGCTGTGCGCGGTACTGATGGCGGGCGTGACGCTGCTGACCGCGTTCGTGGTATTCGTGTTCCTGCCGACTCTCGACTGATGGTTGTCGATTGACGACCTGCGACGTGAAGGGAGAGCAGGCGCGATGAGATGGCTGATAGCTCTGGCAGTGGCGGGCCTGCCGATCGGAGCGCCCGCCCTCGCACAGGGCGAGATCGAGGGCTTCGTGCGCGCGGCGCAGGTGCAGGTGCCGCCGACCGGCCGCGAGGTGGCCATCCCCGTCCCGCAGGGCACGGCCGGCTCGGACCTGCGCGTGGTGCTCGGCGGCAGCTTTGCGTGCTCCTACAACGGCCGCAGCTACGATGCGGCGGACGGCTACATCCGCTGGTCGCCGGAGCAGATGCGCATCGCCGAGCGGGACGCGCGGCAGCATCGCTACGTGCTGCGACCCTCCACGGAGGGCGCGGCCCCCGAGTCGGTCAGCGCGTGGGTGGACGTGGACCGGCTGGTGCGCGAGCTGATCGTCACGCCCTCGGAGGTGCGCGAGTCGCTCAGCGGCGACGTGCGCCTGGAGCTATGGGTGGCGAAGCGGGCGGGGAGTGTGCTGGCGATCATCCTGCCCGTCGCGGCCGCGGTGCTGGTGATCGGGGGTCTGGCGGCGGTCTCGACGCGCCGCGCGCAGCAGAGCATGGCGGACGTGGACGACCTGCTGCGCCGCATTGAGCGCAAGTACGCGACGGCCACGGGCAGCGCCCGCGAGCGCGACTGGGACACCGCGGAGTTCGAGGACAAGCTCGCGGAGCTTCGCGGCAGCGCCGAGCACCTCGCCGGGCAGATCGCGACCTTCCGCCGCACGGCGCGCACGGTCGATCGCGACCAGCTCGAGCAGGAGATCGCCGATGCGCAGCGGCGTCTGGCGGCCGCGGAACGCGAGGACCTGCGCGCGGAGCTGCAGTCGGTCATTGAGGCGAAGCGGCGACTGCGCGACCTGCTTGAGGACAGCGCGGCGACGCAGCAGCGGTGCCTGCTGCGGCTCTCGCGCATCGAGTCGGCGCTGGACACCGCCGTGGTGCAGATCGCCGAGCAGGACGGCCGCATGGCCGACCGTGGCGCCGATCGCGATGCCATCGAGGGGCTTGAGCGGGAGCTGCGGGCCACCGACGAGACGATCGAGGAGCTGAAGTTCCTGGAGGACCCCGAGGCGCCCGCACCGGGGGAGTGAGCGGGCACCCCTCAGCGGCAGCAATGCCGTGTAGGGCTTCGCGCTCCGCGGCGACCGCGAGCCCCTACTGGGAGCGCACGAACCGCTGGATCTCCTCGACGACCTCCGTATGGCCCTTCTGCCCGGCAAGAGCCTGCGCGGTGTGTCCCAGATCGTCCTTGAGCAGGACCTGCGACCCGCGGGTGAGGAGCAGACGCACGACCTCCAGGCGCCCGTGCTCGGCGGCATCATGCAACGGTATGCGCCCATCTCCGTCCGTGGCATTCAGATCGGCTCCGGCGTCCAGCAGCGCCTCTGCGGCCGCGACATTCCCCCTCGCCGCCGCGAGGTGAAGCGGCGTGGTGCCCGCGTCGGTGCGCGCGTTGACGGATGCGCCCGCCTGGACGAGGAGACGGATGATGCCCGCATGGCCCTCGCGGGCCGCCTCGTGCAGCGGGGTGGAGCGCCAGGCGGCCGCCGCCTCAGCGTTCGCGCCCGATTCCAGCAGCACCTCCGCGACCTCCGTTGCCCCCTGCGAAGCGGCCAGGTGCAGAGCGGTGTTCCCGTACCTGTCCTCGGCATTCACCGGAGTGCCGGCCTCCAGCAGCAGCGCCGCTGACGAGGCGGCGTCGGCCAGCGCCGCGAAATGAAGGGCCGTCCTCTCCTCCGGGCCGGTCTCCGCGGGGTCGGCGCCGAGCCGCAGCAGCTTCTCGGTCTGCTCCGCGTCGCCGAGCATCGCCGCCAGCTCGATGCTCCACTCAGCGCCATGGTCGAGCAACAGCCGGGCCAGCTCCCGGTGCCCGCTGAGGGCCGCGAGCTCCGCCGCCGTGTAGCCGTCGCTGTTGCGGACGTGCGTGTTCGCGCCATGCTCCAGCAGCGCGAGCGCTATCGTCTCCCGGCCGCCGCGACAGGCCTCATGAAGCGGAGTGCCGTCCTCGTCATCGAGCGCGTTCGGGTCGGCGCCGGCCGCCAGGAGCACGTGCGCGACGTCCTGCCGGCCCCTCTCGACCGCGAGATGCAGCGGCGTCGATGCCGTCGCATCGAGTGCGGAGATGTCGGCTCCCGCCTCGAGAAGAAGCACGACGGCCTCTACCTCACCCCAGCGCGCGGCCTCATGCAGAGGCGCCGCGCCGAACGCGTTCCTGGCGTCCAGATGGCCCCCGCGCGCCAAGAGCAGGTCGAGCACCTCGACCTGACCGTGGACCGCCGCCATGTGCATCGGCGTCATCCCAAGCTCGTTCGCGGCATTGGGGTTGGCACCATGCGCGAGCAGCATGGCGGCGATCTCCGTACGGACGCTGCTCGCGGCGATGTGCAGGGGCTGATCGCCATCCATATCGATAGCGGAGACCTGGGCACCATGGGCAAGGAGGATGCCGGTGATCTCCGCATCCCCCAGGAACGCCGCCCAGTGCAACGGCGTCCAGCCATCGCGCAGGTCGCGCACGTTGGGACCGGCACCGGCGTCCAACAAGCGCTCCACTTCGTCTTCATCCCCGGCTCTGACCGCCTCGATCAGGTCCGCATGTACGACCGTGCACAGCAACAGCGGGATAGTGATGCATGTGCCGGCTCGTCGCACGAGAACGCCTCCTCGGCTGCAATATGCTTCCGGTTGCGTACTTCGCTTGAAGTCCATGGGCATTACGAGCGGAGAGAGCGGCGGCCGGATTCGCGGCGCCGGCCATCGCACTCGCGAAGCGAGCGCCCGGCTGCTACCCGCCGACTGCCCCCTGTTGCGTCAATCACTGAGGTACATCTCCACCACGGGGATCTCGACCGGTGGCTTCACAATTGGCGTCTGCAGCAGCACGTCGCCGTCCTGCTCCGTGAACTGCATCTCGGAGGCGTCGTGCAGGAGCTGGGCGTACTCGATCTTCCCGGCCATCCCCGGCAGCCGTAGGGTTTTCATCGGCCAGGCGAAGATGTGACAGTAGAGCCGGCCGGTGTCGAAGTTCTGGGTGTAGCGGCAGTCGGTGGGCGCATCGTAGTCCGACATGGTACAGCCGTAGATCGAGCGGCTGTTGAGCGCCATCCACTCGCCCATGCCCGCGAGCCGCTCCCGGGCGCGGTGGTCGAAGGTCCCGCGCGCGGTCGGGCCGACGTTGAGCAGGAGGTTCCCACCCTTGGAGACGCCATCGATGAGCATGCGCAGGAGCATGGGGACGGACTTCCAGGTGTGCTCGTCGCGGTAGTAGCCCCAGGAGCCGGAGAATGTCTGGCAGGCCTCCCACAGCACCGGCCTGCCGTCCACCTCGTACCAGCCCTCGGGCTGGACCTGCTCGGGGGTCCAGTAGTCCTGCGGGGTGTCGGTGCGGTTGTTGACGAGGATGCCGGGCTGCAGCTCGCGCACCATGGCCACGAGCTCCTCGGACCGCCAGTCGTCCCTGCCCTTGCCGGGCGCCAGCAGGTCGGTGCCCTCGCGCTGGGGGTAGGAGAAGTCGAAGAAGATCAGGTCGATCTTGCCGAAGCGCGTCATGAGCTCGCGGGTCTGGGCGTGGAGGTACTCGGCGTAGCGGGCGACGTCGCGGTCCTGGTTGGCACGCAGGAACTCCTCGTCATCGGCCTGCGGGTGAACCGCGTCCACGGGGAACTGCGGGTGGTGCCAGTCGATCAACGAGTGGTAGAAGCCCACGCGCAGGCCCTCGGCCCGGAAGGCCTCGACCATCGGCGCGATGAGGTCCTCGCCCCAGGGGGTGTTGGTGACCTTGTAGTCGGTCTGGTCGGTATCCCACAGGCAGAAGCCGTCGTGGTGCTTCGTGGTGATGACGAAGTAGCGCATGCCCGCGTCCTTCGCCATCTTCGCCCACTCGGACGGATCGTAGAGGTCGGGGTAGAAGTGGTCGAAGTACTTCTGGTACTGCGCGTCGGTCATCCGCTCGTACTTCTTCACCCACTCGTGGCGCGCCGCGCACGCGTAGATGCCCCAGTGGATGAACATCCCGAAGCGATCGTGGACGAACCAGTCGGTGTCACCGGGGGTCGGTTCGATCTCGACAGGCATGGCTGGATCCTCCCGTTCGGTCGATGAATCACCAGTGATCCTCGCCGACCGGTTCCACGGAGAGAGCGAAGGACCTTCACGGGCAGGCCTCCGCGAGAACGGGCGGAAATGTGCGGTGGAGTGGATCCGGCCGAGGAGGTGCGTGCGATGCGAGGCTCCCAGCCGCTGATCGCCGTGCTGGTGTGTGCGTTCCTCGTCCCAGCCGCGGCCCGCGAGATTACCATCCCGCTGGAGATCGCGGACGGCGAGGGTTGCCGCTTCGACGCGCGCGGCGCGGAGCTGCTGGCCGGGGTGCCCGGCGCAAACGATGAGGGCCTCATCGCGATCGAGGCCGAGAACGCCGTGCGGCACCAGTTCGATCCCCGCGTGCGGCACACGACCGCTCCCATGCCCGAGGACCCGGAGGCGGCGGGCGGCGCGTATCTCGACCACGCGGTCTACGCCTCGTACCAGCTTGTCGCGCAGGAGGCCGGCGAGTACTGGCTGTGGGTGCGCGCCAGGACCGACGTGGGCCACTGGCGGTTCCGCGACGTGGTCAACGACACGGTGCACTACTTCTTCGACGAGGAGCGCAAGGGCGGAGACGCGGAGGACGACCCGCCGGAGGGCTGGCACTGGGTGCTGCGCCGCAAGGTCCGGCTGAGCGAGGGGTCCAACCGCCTGGTGGTGACCGACTACGGGTACTCGTTCCCGCAGGTGGACCGCTTCGTCTTCGCTCCCAGCGAGGACTGGCAGCCCGAGGGCGCGGGGCCGGAACCGGTGACCACCGGCACGATGCAGGGCCAGATCGAGACCGCGCCGGTCACCATCCCCGGCCTGCAGCGGCTGGTGCGCATCGAGGGGCTCCCGGGGCAGACGGTTGAGGTGTCCGCCCGGATGCAGGGCTCGGACGAGTGGCAGGCCGTGCACGAGGGGCTGCTTCCGTCGGGCGAGCTGCCGCTGGACGACGCGGCGCCGACCGGCGAGGCGCTGCAGTTCCGGATTGCGCTCTCAGGCATCAGCTCCATCATGCGCGAGGGCAATCTCGCCCTCGTAGCCGAGGTCGATGACGAGCGCTACGTGCAGCTTGAGAGCGGCCGCACGCGGCTCGTCCTCGACGGCGAGACCGCCGGCCTGTTCCTGGTGCAGGACAGCGAGACCGGCGAGGCGGTGTCGATGCCGGGCCGGCCCGTGCCGCTCATCTCGGTGGACTTCAAGCGGCCTGGTGAGCGGCGGAAGGTGCGCGTCGGTCCAGTGAGCGTGACCGAGGTCATCGCCGAGCACGATGAGCGTCGCGGTTGGCTCTGGCAGGAGCAGGAGGCGCAGGAGGTCGCAACCGAGCCACGCTCAGTCGAAGTCGGCGACAACACGCTGGCCGCCACGTGGGTGTTCGCGGTCGAGGGCATGGGGCGGGCGGAGGTGGGCTACACGATCGCGCCCGACGAGGCCGGCGGCTTCCGGATGGACGCACATGTGAGCCCGCTTGAGGGCCCCGCCGACGTCGTGGCGGTCACCTTCCCGCGCATCGAGCGCTGCCGCATGGGGCGCAGCGGGCTCGATGACAGGCAGTTCCGCATGCAGTCCTTCGGACACGAGGTCGTGAACCCCGGCAGCGGGCCGATCCGCGACACGTCCTACCTGGGCAGCGTAGTCATGCCGTGGCAGGAGGTGTACGACCGCGACCTCGGCCTCTACGTGGGCGCGCACGATCCGCAGGCCTACAACTGCGAGTTCCTCTCCAACGCGGGCGGGCTGGCCGCCGACCAGTTCAGCTTCGCCCTGCGCAAGCTGGACGACATCAAGGCGGGGGAGCAGCGCACCTACCCCTTCGAGCTGGCGGTGCACGGTGGCGGCTGGCACGAGGGGGCGGACCGCTACCGCGCGTGGTTCAACGAGACCTTCGGCCGGGCCGAGTACCCCGAGTGGATGCGGAGCTTCGACGGCTGGCTGGACCTGCAGGCTGAGAACATGCGCAGGGACTTCCGCTTCTCGCACCTGCCGGACCTGCTGACCCGCGCCCGCGCCATCGGCCTGGACTGGACGCAGGTCTGGGGGCAGTTCGCCTACGACGGCGGCCCCTGCTGCCACGACTTCGGGGAGCCGTCGCCGCTGTACGGCGGGCGCGAGGGCTGGGAGGCTGCCGCGCGCGAGATCGTCGCACGCGGCGGACACATCGGCGGCTACTTCGTCTACGACCGGCTCGACAGGCTGCCCATCCTGACCGACCGGTTCCTGGGGCACTTCGGCAAGTCAGAGTACCCCGACGATACGCCCTGGGTGAGCGCCGACTTCTTCACCGACATGATGGTCGTGACCGACCCCGGCGGCGAGGTGCCCGCCTGGCCCCCGCCGCAGGACCAGCTCGACGAGAGGCTGGCGGCGATCGAGGAGCACCAGAGGCTCTACGAGAACCGGGAGCGCGCCCGGCCGGTCGTCTGGTGGAGCAAGGTCTGGGTCAACGACCCCGAGTGGTGGGAGTACCTGCGCACGTGGGTCGTGGACCGCTACGCGCGCGACTGGGGCTGCAACGCGTGCTACATCGACGTGCTGGGCTGCGGCGGGGCCATGGAGAGCTACGACCCGCGCCGCGGCCACAACGGCGAGGGCTCGTGGGGGCCGGGGAAGCTCAACATCGCCCGGGAGGTGGTGGAGGGCGCACGCGAGGTCTTCCCGGACTACGCCGCCTCGATGGAAGGCATGGGCGACCTGCCGGGCCTCTACTGTGCGTCGATGTGCTCCGGCGTCTACCGCGGCGGGCGCAACGTGATGCGCTACACCTTCCCGGATCGCGTCTTCATCCACGGGCTGGCGAACTCCGGCTCAGGGGGAGAGGCGATCGACCGCTACGCCGAGACATTCCTCGAGGGCATGCGCTACGACTTCGTGGGCATGCCCAGCGCCGACGGCATCCGCTGGCTGCGACTGCACCGGAGCTTCACGCCCTGGCTCTACCAGGCGCGGTTCATGGACACCATCGGCGTGACGGTGAGCGACCCGCGCATCAAGGTGCGGCGATTCGACCTGCCGGAGGGCGGACCGGAGGGCGTGCTGCTCACGGTCGTCAACCGCGAGCGGCCGGCCGAGCAGCGGATAACGCTCGACGAGCACGTCGTGGGCAACATCGAGCGCGGGTTCTTCGTGACTATCGAAGGCGACGTTGGGGCGCTCGAGCTTACCCGCATGCGCGGGCGCTTCGACCGCCTGGTTCGCCTCACGGCGCCCGATGCGGTCGCGTCGCAGATTCTGCTGGTGAGCGGCCGCACCGACGGCCCGGCACTGTGGCCGATCATGCGCCTGGTGCGCCAT
Organism: Candidatus Zipacnadia bacterium; assembly: GCA_029820945.1. Lineage (GTDB taxonomy): Bacteria > Armatimonadota > Zipacnadia > Zipacnadales > UBA5352 > JALGUJ01. The sequence continues at coordinate 31,291 of JALGUJ010000025.1, forward strand.
CCGGAGCCGGCGGTCGAGGTCGCGCTGCTGAACCTCTCCGCCGAGGCCCAGTCGGGCACATGCACGGTGGAGAACCTGGGCTTCCCCGAGCCGCGCGAGAGCGAGCTGGAGACCGCACGCGCGGCCCTGCCGCTGGCGGAGACGGAGATGGCATTCGAGGTCCTGGCGGGGCAAGTGCAGACGCTACGGTTCCGCATCGAGAGCCTGCGCCATCACCACTACACGGTGAGGCTGCGCGCGAGCATCGAGCGGGAGGGCAGGCCGGCCATCGGGCGCGAGTTCCTGGCGCTGCCGATCATGCTGGACGGATCCTTCGAGTCGCTCGGGACGGAGAGCGACCTGGCGGTGCACGGCGAGCGGGTGCTGGAACTTGGGCCTTCGCTGGAGGGCTACCAGTACGCGCCGCAGCGGCTGTGGCTGGAGCCCGGGCGCCGCTACCGCCTGCAGGTGCAGTCGCGGCGCACGGGGTTCGACGCGCGCGTGCACTCGACGGCGCTGCAGGTGCACGGGGTGACCGAGAGCGGGCCGATCGTGCGCGCGCCCGTGGACACCACGCGGCCGAACGAGTGGCAGACGATCGAGTACGAGTTCGAGACGCCGGACGACCTCTCGCGCGCGACGCTCTACCTCTACAACGTGGAGTCGCCGGACACCGCGTACTTCGACGACGTCTCCGTCGAGGACCTGGGGGCAGTTGAGTAGCCGCCCCCGTCGCTAGGCGTCCCACCGAAGGCCCGGGAAGTCCTGGACGCCCGCGGCCTTCTGCGCCTCCCAGGGCACAACCTGCCACTTCGCGTGTCCATCACACAGTCCGAAGTTCGCGCCGTCGTTGTGTCGGTCCTGGATGCCGCTGCGGACCCGGCCGCTGCTGGTGAAGAGGATGTTGCGCTTGATGCGGTACGACATCGAGTCGGCCTCGGAGAAGGAGTCCGCGGTCAGGATGGTGGCGGCCGGGACCTTAATGTCCGCAAGCAGCACGCCGTCGATGTGGTCGCTGATTCCGTAGGCACAGTGCCCGGAGTAGTTCCCGCTCCAGCGATACGCGTAGGACGGGCAGTGGAAGACCTGGATGTTCCTCACGTAGGGGTAGATCGGCAGCGGCCAGATTGAGGCGCTGCTCGTTCGTCCGCCGGGGTATTGCACCGCGCCCGAGACACCGCTGTTGAAGTAGCGCATCGGGAGTGTCTCATCGTAGTCCTGCACATACATCATCGTCGCAGTGACAATCTGCTTCACGTTCGAGAGGCACGACGACTGGCGCGCCTTCTCCCGCGCCCTGGCGAAGACAGGGAACAGGATGGCGGCCAGGATCGCGATGATCGCGATCACGACCAGCAGCTCGATCAGAGTGAATCCCTTGCGCGTCACGGCGAACCGCCTCCTCTACATGTGAGTTGGACCGCCTGCGCCTGCCACCGAAAACTCATGGTGAAGAGCAATTCGGCGCCGGAGTTGCGGATTCCTCCTCCCTGAATTCGGCGAGGTCAAGATTCTGCCGCTTCGGCCGTGCGGCGCGTGTTCTCCTCGATGTACAGGTAGACCTGGATGCCCTCCACGATCGCGCGGAGCGTGAAGGCCCAGAAAAGCAGGCCGAGCAGCGCCGGCACGATCGTCGAAGCCAGGCCGACGATCTCCTCGGGCGCGGGGATGGCCGGCGGCAGCGAAGTGTAACTGCCCCGGCCGGTCGCCGGGGGAGGGGTATCGTAGCGGGTCACGCTTTCACTCGATCACGGGTCCCACTGGTACCCGGGGAATACGTGGGAGCCATAGTTGACCTTCAGCCACTTCGAGTGCCCGTCGCACAGGCCGAAGTTCGCGCCATCGTTGTGCCGATCGGGGATGACAGAGCGATACAGCGATCCATCCATGACGGGATTCTTCGTGACATAGTACGACTGCGAGCTTACGCCCGGGTCCTCGTACGAATCGGCCAGCAGGATGGTGGTCGCCGGCGACTTAACGTCCGCCAGCAAGGTGCTTCCGTTGCCCACCCGGTAGCTCATCCCATAGGCGAACTTGCCGGTGTAGTTGCCGCTCCACCTGTAACTCCACGAGGGGCAGTTGAAGATCTGTATGTTCTTGACGTACGGGTAGATGACCCCGTACCACATCAGGCCAGTTGAGGCGCGGCCGCCGGGATACGTCATGGTTCCGGGCGACGCGTTGCGATAGATTCGGGGATACATCTCATCGTAGTCCTGGACGTACATCATAATGCCGAGTGTGATCTGCTTGACATTCGACAGACAGTTAGACTGTCGCGCCTTCTCGCGCGCCCTGGCGAAGACAGGGAACAGGATGGCGGCCAGGATCGCGATGATCGCGATCACGACCAGCAGCTCGATCAGAGTGAAGCCCTTGCGCGTCACGGCGAACCGCCTCCTCTGTAACTTAGTTGGACCGACCGCGCATGCGACCGAAAGCTGGAGCTGTACAGGGGTTCGGCACGCGAGTTGCGGATTCCTCCTCCCCGAATCCGTCGAGGTCAAGATTCCGCCGCTTCGGCCGTGCGGCGCGTGTTCTGCTCGATGTCCAGGTAGACCTGGATGCCCTCCACGATCGCGCGGAGCGTGAAGGCCCAGAAAAGCAGGCCGAGCAGCGCCGGCACGATCGCCGAAGCAAGGCCGACGATCTCCTCGGGCGCGGGGATGGCGCCTAACAGCCCGGGGATGAACAACGAGGTGAGCGCAATCCCGATCGCGCCGAGCAGCCCCGACGCCAGGCTCATCCAGGCGGCGATCATGCAGACATACTGGTAGATGCGCAGCACGCGGTAGCGGGTGGGCGGAGCCGCCGGCGGCACCCACACCCAGTACATCGCTGAGGTGGCCTCCTCCGGCTCCGGGGCCTCCAGCACCTCCCTGGCCGCCTCCGACGCCGCGCGGTCCCGCGGCACTTCGGAGGGCGCGGCCTCCTGTTTCTCTTCCTCATGCCAGGCGGCGACCAGATCGGCCCCACAGTCGAGGCAGACGTCGTCGGACGCAAACACCTCGGCGCCGCACTTGGGACAAGTCTTCTTCTCGGCCACAGCGTACACCTCCCGCAACGCGCTCACATGCTCCAGTCCCGGGACGCCGGACGCGCTCAGTCCGCGGGATAGAGCAGCAGGTAGTCGAGGTTCATGCCACGGTCATCGACGTTCGTCATGCGCAGCCTGTGCTCGCCGGCCTGCAGCTTCAGGACCAGCGGTTCGCCGCCGGCGCGGCGCAGCACGTCGTGCGCCCAGTCGCTGGCGGCCGCCGAGTAGCCCCCGGTGGCGGGGAATGAGAACTCGCCGGGCCCGACCGGCTCGCCGTCGATCGCCGCGGCACGGCGCACTACGTCAGTCGCGCAGTAGCGCGCCGCCAGCACGTAGCGCCCGTCCTCGGCGACGGGCAGCGTCCACTCGATCCAGTGGCCCGCGTCGTCCCAGTGCGAGAAGCAGAGGCCGTCCGGGCCCACCTTGTCGTCGCGGATCTGCACAGCGCCGCCGCCCTGGGCGGCGATCTCCTCGGCCTGCACGCGGGGCAGCTCGACGAGCGGTTCGTCGCGCGGCTCCACTCTCAGCGTGGTCTCGAGCGGCCCGCCATCGCCCTGGTAGCGCGCTGTGACCTCCGCAGCGGTGCGGCCGAAGACCGCCGGCTGCACTGCCGCCAGCGTGATGCGCAGGGGATAGCGGGCGATCTGCCCGGCCGGCACCTCGACCTCGACTCGCTCCGGGTCGAGGGTGACGCGCCGGTCCGGCTGCAGCACGACGGTGCCGCGCAGGGGCCGGTCAGCCGGCGCGGTCACGATCAGCGTGGCCGCGGTCTCCTCGCCCACCGAGGCCCTGCCGCCCTCCACCAGCGCCGAGAGGTTAGCCTGTCCGGCCGAGAGGCAGTTGGTCGTCATGGGGCACTGCGTGTAGCCCATCGCCTGGATGGCGACGTCCATGCGGTAGATCGGGTCCTGCATGAGGCAGACGCGGCGGTCGGCGGCCGGAATCGTGGTGGTGTAGATGCGGATCTCACCGGGCACGGTGGCGATCAGCTCCTCGCGCCAGTCGCCGAGGACATCGGCGAAGCCCATGATGCGCCCCTCGATGTCATTGCGGTGGACGCCGCCGCGGAAGTCGTAGATGCGCGATCCGCGGATCAGCTCGCGCTGCAGGTCGGCGTCCCAGTAGCAGGAGCGCGGGCTGAGGCCGCCGAGGTCGATCATCTCGATCAGCTCGCCCTGCGCCGACCGGAGCCACTTCTTGTCGGGGAAGTCGCGCTCGCCGGAGTAGCACTCCAGGCCCGGGTAGCCGGGGTCGATGTCGGCGCACATGCCGGAGGCGTGCACGTGCTTCGTGGGCTCGTCCAGGCCCCAGAGCCACCGGCCGGTGCGGGCGTCGAAGAGACAGCAGCCGTCGGAGGGCTGGGCGGTCTCGTAGCCGTAGTAGACCTCCAGCCCCGGGCGGGTGGGATCGATGTCGCCGACGTAGTGGTGGTCGCAGTGGCCCATCCCGGTGGACCACAGGCCCACGCCGTTGTCGTCGATGACGGCGGAGCCGAGGAAGACCTCATCGCGGCCGTCGCCGTCGATGTCCGCGGCATGCATGGAGTGCGCGCCCTGGCCGCGGTAGAGGCCGCCGCCCTCGTCATCGGTCCAGCGCCAGAGCCGCGTGAGCCGACCGTCGTGGAACTGCCAGGCATCCACCTTCATGGTTCCGTAGGTGCCGCGGTCGATGACGATGCACGGCGTCCTGCCGTCGAGGTAGGCGACGCACATGAGGTTGCGGGAGTAGTAGTTGTAGCGGGCGAACCCCTCGCGGGACGGCCAGTCGGCGCGTGCCAGCTCCTCGCCGGTCATGCCGTCGAGGATCGACAGCCACTCGGGGCCGGTGGTCACCCGGCCGTCGTCATCGCGCAGGTCCTCCTCCGGCGCGGTCTTGACCGCGACTTCGGCGCGGCCGTCGCCGTCGAAGTCGTAGACAAGCATGGGCGAGTACCACACGCCGCGCTCGATGCCCCAACCGAGGTCGCGGCTCCACAGGAAGGTGCCGTCGGCGAGGTAGGCCTCGAGCTTGTAGGTCTCGGGGCTGGCGTACCAGTACTCCTCATAGGGGTCCACGTTCGCGTTCGGCTGCTTGATGACGAAGTCGTAGGCCCCGTCGCCGTCCAGGTCGCCGATGCCCACGCGCTGGAAGGTGTAGTCGCCCTGCAGCGGGATGGACAGGTATGGCCGACCCTCCCGCGAGGGTGTGGCCGAGGCGGGCGCCGACATCTCGCCTCCGACCGCCCGCACGGTGTACTCGTTCTCGACTCCCGCCTCCGGGCTCTCGTCGATGAAGTCGCAGGTCCGCGTGATGGGCTCATCGGTGAGCTTTGCCGGCTCCCCGTCGCCGGCGCGTCTGTAGACGTCGAAGGCCACGTCGTCGGGATCGCCATCGAGCAGGCGCCAGGACAGGTAGATGCGGCCGCCGTCCAGGGGGATGACCACCAGGCCGCGCCCCAGGCGCTCCTTGACGCGCTCGGCGGCCCAGCCCTCGACCCGAGGCTTGTCCGCCCCCGCCGGCGGCTCGGGCCAGCCCTCGGCGAGCGCAACGTCATCCAGCCACGCGCGCACCGAGCCGCGGCCGGTGAAGCGCACGTAGACCTCGTCCACGTAGCGGCGCACGCGAGCCGCCGCCTGCAGGAGCGTCCAGTCGCCGCCGCCCTCGAGCCGGTCCTCGCCGAGGCGCCAGGAGACCACCTCGCCTTCGCGCAGCCCCACGATGGCGAGGCTCACCGACCCCTCGCCCTCCGCCCTCACCCACGCCGAGGCGGTAAGCAGGTCGCCCGGGCTGACCGATCGCCTGCCGCGGTTGCTCAGCGCCCAGTCCCGCTCGCCGCTGTGCTCAACGTAGGCGGCCCGCTCACCGCCGTGGCGCCGGTCGGCGGTCAGCTCGCACGATGCCGCGCCCTCCTCGCGCATCCAGAGGGTCCACCCGGGGATCGCCTCATCGCCGGCGGCCACGAACTCGAAGTCGCCGTTCTTGACGCCGTCGGCGCCAGGAATCGCCGGGGTGAACTGCAGGTAGTCGTAGTAGCACGGGCCCGGGTCCGGCTCGTGCGCGTAGCGATCATCGACCCACAGCTCGAAGCGGCCCTCCGCGATCTCGAAGTCGCCCAGCAGGTTGCGGGTCTGCCTGAGCCATGTCTCGCCATCGAGGGATACCGCGATCGGCCGCCCCACCCCGCCGATCTCGACGGTCCAGGTGCCGGCCGGAATGCCGGTGACGAGAGAGTGCAGCGGTGGGGCGCCATCATCGGGGCTCTCCCGGTCCTGGGAGACGGAGGGCGAGCGCAGCACGATCCCCTCCGACCACTTCTCCCCGGCATCGCGATCGGTGGACCACAGGTTCCAGCGGTCGGGGCTGTCCTGGTTGACTCGCCAGGCATCGGCCGGCTCGGAGATGTTCTCGGCCTCAAACCTGAGCACGGCCGGCGCCTCCTGCCCGTAGGCGGGCAGAGGCGAGAGCAGCGCGATGGCCGCCGTCGCGCCCAGGAGCAGATAGCTGCGCGCACGCATGATGCTCCTCCCTGACGAACAACAGAGTCGCACCGGCCGCAGCGCGGGCGGCGCGCTCCGGTAACCGGTGCGGCATAGCTGGCGTACGGGGCCGCGCGCCCGCCCCGGATATTCCCCCGGGCCCGACGCTACCCTTCCATCTCCTGCAGCCACCTGATGACCATCTGGCGGGCCTGGTCGCCCTCGGCGACGAGCTCGCCCTCCGGGCCGTAGATCTTGAAGGCCGGGATGCGTCGCAGGTCGTACTGCCTGGCGACCGGGGAGCCCCAGTCGATGCCCTCATGCCCTGGCCGGTTGATGTCCACGGTGACGAGGATGATGTCGTCGCGGTCCCTGGCCAGCCGCTGGAGGTAGGGGGAGATGCCCGTACACGGGGGACAGTACTCGCTGGAGAAGTCGAAGATCGCGGTCTGCCCCGGGACCAGGTAGTCCGTCAGCGTGACCTGCTCGCCGTGGCTGATGACCCGCACGTCCTCGTACGGGTTGAGCACCATCTGGCTCATCTTAGAGGCGAACTCGGCGCGGCTGTCCTGTAGCCCCTCCTCGGCGATGTCGAAGGCCCGGGCCATGAGATACATGTGGGCCAGGCCGATGCAGTAGAGCTCATCGGCCGACCTGTCCGTGAGGTCGGCGCCGGCGGCCGCGGTGATCTGGGCGGCGTACACGTAGACCGAGTCCCAGTTCTCCTCGGCCGCGGCGCTCTCCATGCTCTCCCCCACACCGATGAAGTCGAATGTGCTATCCTGCGACCAGCCGGCGCCGCACGCCAGCGCGACGGCGGTCACGCCGAGCGCGATCCGTGTGGCCTTTCCCATCCAGAGCGTCCTCCTCTACCACGTCCGTTCGCGCGTCCTGCGCTCTGTTACCCGATCAGCGAGGCACGTCCTCGAGCACGCGGCGGAGATGCGCCATGCCCCGCCGCGTCGCCTCCAGATGGTCCATCACGCCCTCGTACTCGAAGGCCAGGTAGCCGTCGTATCCCGTCTGAACCAGCGCCGACAGGATGGCCCGGTGGTCCAGTAGGCCCTCGCCGTGGAGGCCGCCGCGGATCCAGGTGCCATCCGGGCACTGTATGCGACGACGCTCCGGGTCAGGCTCCCAGTCCTTGACGTGGCAGTTGACGATGCGGTCGGCGAACTCCCGCAGTGCGTCGATCGGGTCGTCACCGCCGACCACCCAGTTGCCGTTGTCGAAGGTGAGGGCGAGACCCGGCACGCCATCCATCAGGCGGCGCACCTCCTCTATCGACGCGTACGGGGCCAGAGGGTTCGGGAAGTCCTCGATGCTGAGCGCCACGCCGGCGTCCCGGGCCTCCTCCACGAGCCGGCGCAGGCCCTCCGCGATGCGCTCCGCGGCGCGGGGCTTGTCGGCCTCGCTCCGCGCGCGCCCGGGGATGACCATCACCACCGGGCAGGCCATCTGCGCCGCGGCCCGGATCAGCGCCCGGCCCTGCGCGAGTCCGGCCTCGAACTCGGGGTCGTCGGGCGAGGCCAGGTTCGCCGGGCCGTTGATGCAGGAGATGGCGAGGCCGCGCTCGTCGCAGATCGCGCGCGCCTCGGCGGGCTCCAGGGCGCCGAGGTCCCGCGCGGACAGCTCGAGGGCGTCGAAGTCGAGCTCGCGCGCGAAATCGGCGATCTGGTCGAGCGTCTCGAGCCCGCCGGGCTGTCCGGCATGCACGGTGTAGGTCATCAGCGAGAGGTCCATTCGTTCCATCACTCCCGGCACTTCTGTCAGTGTTCCGCGGTGCCCAGCTCGGAGAGCAGCGCCCGCCGCATGGTCTCCACCGGCGGCCGGCGGCCGCTCCAGTATTGGAGCGAGATCGCGCCCTGGTGCACGAGCATCCCGGCGCCGTCCACGGCGCGAGCGCCGGCCTGCTTCGCGGCGCGCAGCATGACCGTCTCGATGGGGTTGTAGGTCAGGTCCACGACCACCTGCCCCGCACGCAGCCAGCCCGCGGGGACGACCGGATCGACGTCAGCGTGCGGATACATCCCGACGGAGGTACAGTCGATGACGACGTCGGCGCCGGAGACGGCCTGCTTCGCGGCGCGGCCCTGCAGCGGCCCGGCCTCAACGGCGGACAGCGCCGACTTCTCACGCACCAGCTCGGCGACGCCCTCGGCGCGCCCGGGCGTGCGGTTGATGATAGCCAGCCGCGAGGCGCCGGAGCGCGCGCAGGCCCACGCCACCGAGCGCGCCGAGCCGCCCGCACCGATGATGGTAACGGCCCTGCCTTCCACCGTGTGCCCGCACTCCTGCAGCCAGCGGATCAGGCCCGGGCCATCGGTGTTGTGAGCCTCGAGCGTACCATCCTCGCGCCGCACGATCGTGTTCGCGACGCCCAACGCCTCGACGTCCTCGTCGATCTCGTCGAGATGATCCACGACCGCGCTCTTGTGCGGGATGGTCACATTCAGCCCGACCAGGCCCAGCCCGCGCACGGCGCCGACCGCCTCGCCGACGCGATCAGGCTCCACCGCGAAGGCCAGGTAGAGCCAGTTGAGGCCCATCTCGCGCAGGGCCGCATTCTGCATCGCGGGCGAGAGGCTGTGCTCGATGGGCCAGCCGATCACCCCGACCAGCTTCGTCTGCGTGTCGGGCGTCACTGTTCCTCACATGCCTCCCCGACGGCCCGCGCCGGCCCGGGCAACAGGCCCGCGCGCTGCAGCCGCCTGGCGATGAACGCCTCGATGCGCCGGTGGACGTGACGGGTGTAGATGAACTCCCTGGGGCTGATCCTCTCCACCCAGACGGTGTAGAGCCCCGCGCGGTTGCCGCCCCAGATGTCGGTGAGGAGCTGGTCGCCGATCATGGCGGTGTGCTCCGGTGCGGTGCCGGTCAGCGCCAGGGCCCGGCGCACGCCGCCCGTGCAGGGCTTGCGGTCCCAGTGCCAGACGGCGATCCCGTCGATGCCGAACCGCTCCTTAAGCCGCCGCACGCGCGTGCCGCGCACGGAGTTCGACAGGAGGCAGACGTGGAAGCGCTCGATCGCGCCCTCCAGCCAGGCGCAGCGGTCGGCGTCGGGCTCCACCGACCCGCGGCCGATCAGGGTGTTGTCCACATCGAGCAGCAGGCCCTCGATTCCCCGCCCGGCGAGTGCATCGAGGTCGATGTCGCAGACGCTGCGCGCCACCTCGTCGGGCGCGAAGGCGCTCAGAAGGCCCATCACTGACCGCCCCTGATCTCCCGGATCGCCTGCCGGTGCTCCTCGTAGCTGCGGCTGAAGGCGTGGGTGCCGTCGGGCCGCGCGACGTAGAAGAGCGCGTCGGTCTTCCGCGGCCGCAGCGCCGCCATGAGCGATGGCAGGCCGGGGGATGCAATCGGCCCGGGCGGCAGGCCCTTGTGCCGGTAGGTGTTGTAGGGCGAGGCCACCTCGAGGTCGTCGAACAGCAGGCGCTGCCTGTGCTTGCCGAGCGCGTACTGCACCGTGGCGTCGCACTGGAGCTTCATGCCGATGTCCAGCCGGTGCTGCAACACGCCCGCGATCAACGCGCGCTCGTCGTCAACCTTCGCCTCGCGCTCGACCAGCGACGCGAGCGTGATGATCTCGTGCAGGCTCAGCCCGCGTGCCTCCACCTCCTCGCGGTTCGGCTCGAAGAAGCGCCGCTGCATCTCGCGCACCATGCGCAGCACGATGGCCCGTGGCCCGTCATCGTAGCGGAAATCATAGGTCTCCGGGAAGAGATAGCCCTCGAGGGAGTCGTCGGGCAGAGGCATCTCGATCTCCTCGGCGACCGTCCGGGGCACCGCGGCCTCCAGGAAGTCCTCCCGGTCAGCCACGTCTGCCTCGGCGATACGGTCGGCGATCTGCTCCAGTCGCAGGCCCTCCGGGATGGTGACTCGCCGCGTGGCGACGTCCCCCGACGCGATCCTGTCGGCGATCTCCTGCGCGGTCATCGCCGGCGAGAGCGCGTAGTGCCCGGCCTTGAGCCGGGCGCCGAGGCCGGTCAGGCCGAGCATGATGCGGAAGGCGCGCGCGTTGCGGATCAGCCCGCCGGACTGGAGCTGTTCGGCGATCCCGACCGCCCCGCTGCCGGTGGCGACATGCACCACGATCTCGTCCCCGGTCTCGGCGACGGGCTGCAGCCCGCGCTGGTACCAGCCCCACGTGAGTCCCGCCGCCACGCCCAGCGCCGTGACGACGACGCTGACGAGCTGCCACCGCTTCATGGCTCGCCCCGCTCGGCCCGCCGTCGGTCGAGCCATGTCTGCAGGATCAGGGCGGCCGCGACCTTGTCCACCCGGCCGCGCTGATCGCGCTCGCTCAGCCCCGCCTGCCGCATGCTGCGCGCCGCCGCGGCGCTGGTCAGCCGCTCGTCGCACGTCTCCACCGGCAGGTTGCCGCGCTCGCGCAGCTCCTCGACGAACTCGCTCATGCGCCGCGCCGCCACGCCCTCGTCGCCGCGCAGATCGATGGGCATGCCGACAACGATCGCCTCGACGTCAAGCTCGTCGGCCCGGCGCAGCACCCGCGTGACGGGGTCTTCGCCCTCATCGAGGGTGAGCACCTCGACCGGCGACGCGATCAGCCCCGAGGCGTCGCTGACCGCGAGCCCCACCCTGCGCTCGCCCACATCCAGGCCCAGCACGCGCATGATGCGCCTAATCCTTCTTCAACTGACTGATGATGGTCGCGGAGGCGACCTCCCTCATAGCATCCGGTGTGATTGTCCGGCCACCCCCTTGCGCGAAGCCGGCGCTGCCTCCGCCACTGCCTCCTGCCTTCGCGGCGACCTCCCGAATCAGCTCTCCCGCATGTGCCTGGCGCTCTATCAAGTCGTCAGACACCTTGGCGACCAACGACAGCTTCCCACCGGCTGTGCCTGCCAGCACGACGGCTCCGCTGCCAAGCTCATCAATGACCTGATCGGCGAGACCCTTGATCGTTTCCCGGTCGGCATCAATCACATCCGTGACAAGCCGGGATCCTTCGAGGGCAACAGCGCCGTCCACCAGCTCCTTTAGCTTGCCGCTGGCGCTCATCTGCCGCGCCTGCTCCACCTCGCGCTCCAGTTCGTGGATTCGCCGCCGCAGCGCATCGATGCGCGCCGTGACCTCCGCCACCGGGCAGTTCAGCTCCTCGGAGAGCGCCCGCAGCACCTCATCCGCCGCCCGGCTGTGCCGGACCGCCGCCATCCCTGCCACGGCCTCAATGCGCCGCATGCCCGCCGAGACGCCGCTCTCGGCCAGGATGCGGAAGCTGCCGATCTCGCCCGTGCTGTGGCAGTGGGTACCGCCGCAGAGCTCGAAGCTCTCGTCGCCCACGCGCACGGTGCGGACGATGCGGCCGTACTTCTCGTCGAACAGCGCGATCGCGCCGGCGTCCTGGGCCTCGTCGAGGTCCATGAACTCAACGTGCACGGGCAGGTCCTCGAGGATCCACCGGTTGACCAGCTCCTCGATGCGCACGAGGGCGTCGTGGTCCACGGCGTGGTGGTGCGAGAAGTCGAAGCGGAGGCGATCGGGGCCGACCAGCGAGCCGCCCTGCTTGACGTGTGCGCCGATCTCCTGGCGGAGGGCGGCGTGCAGCAGATGAGTTGCGGTGTGATGGCGGGAGGTGGCGTCGCGCCGGTCCTCGTCCACGGTGGCGGTGACCTGTACGGGGACCTGAATCGATCCCCTCGTAACGCGGCCGATGTGGAGCACGTGTTGCCCGCGCTGTTGCGTGTCGGTGACCTCGAAGTGGAAGCCCGCGCCGGTAATCTCGCCCGTGTCGCCGACTTGGCCGCCGCGCTCGGCGTAGAATGGCGTCTTCTCCAGCACCAGCGCGCCCTCGTCACCCACGTTGAGTGAAGATACGAACTCGCCCTCAGCGACGATGTCCAGCGCGTTCACTCGCGCGGCGGTCGTCTCGAACCCGATGAACTCGGTGGGGGGCGTCTCCCATGTCACCGCCGCCCTGTGCAGCGCCAGCCCTTTCGCGGCCCCGCGCGAGCGCTCGCGCTGGCGGGCCATGGCGGCGTCGAAGCCTTCCTGGTCCACGGTCATGCCGTGCTCCTGCGCGATCTCAACGGTCATCTCGCGCGGCAGGCCGAAGGTGTCGTAGAGCCTGAAGGCCTCCTCGCCGGGGATCTCGGTGGCGTCCTTAGCCTGGAGCATCTCGATCAGGTTCCGGATACGGTCCATGCCCTGGGCGAGGGTGGTGGCGAACTGCTCCTCCTCGGCGCGGACGACGCCGACGGAGAACTCCTGGCGCTCACGCAGCTCGGGGTAGGCCCGGCCCATGGCCTCCGCGACGGTGGGCAGTATCCGGTGCATGAAGGGGCCGGTGGCGCCGAGGTCGAGGCCGAAGCGATAGGCGCGGCGCAGGAAGCGGCGCAGCACGTAGCCGGCGCCCTCGTTGGTGGGCGCCACGCCGTCGGCGGTGAGCATGGCGGCGCCGCGGGCGTGGTCGCAGATCACGCGCAGCGCCACGTCGGTCTCGGGGTCATCGCCGTAGGACAGCTCCGTGCCCCAGTCCTCACGCGCGATCTCGATGGTGCGCTGGATGATCCGCCACATCTCGTCCGTCTCGGCGCTGAATGGCTTGCCCTGCAGGATCATCGCCAGGCGCTCGAAGCCCATCCCGGTGTCCACGCCGGGCTTGGGGAGCTCGGTCAGGGCGCCGTCCTCGGCCTCGGTGTACATCTGGAAGACCAGGTTCCAGAGCTCGACGAAGCGGCTGCAGTCGCAGGCGGGGCCGCAGTCGGGCCGCCCACAGCCGACGCCGGGCCCGTTGTCGAGGTGGATCTCGGTGCACGGCCCGCAGGGGCCCTCCCATTGCTCCTCCGGCCACCAGTTGTCGCCGCGGCCGAGGCGCACGATCCGCTCGATGGGCACGCCGATCTGGTCGTTCCAGATGCGCTCGGACTCGTCATCGTCCTCGAAGACGGTGATCCACAGGTCCTCGCGGGGAATGCCCAGCACATCGACGACGTACTCCCAGGCGAACTCGATGGCGCCCTGCTTGAAGTAGTCCCCGAACGAGAAGTTGCCGAGCATCTCGAAGAAGGTGTGGTGGGTGGGCGAGTGGCCGACGCGCTCGAGGTCGCCCATGCGCGCGCACTTCTGGTTGCTGACCACGCGCGGCGCGGGCGGCCGCTCCTCACCGCGGAAGGCGCCGATGTACGGCTGCATACCGGCCACGGTAAACAGGGTGGTCGGGTCGTCGGTGATGAGGGGCGCGCTGGGCATAACCAGATGCCCGCGGTCCTCGAAGTAGCCTAAGAAGCTGTCCCGGATCTCCTGACACTTCATCTGGCGGATCTCCCCTGGGAGTGGTACAGGTCCTCGCCGGGCGAGCACGCGGCGTGCCGTCTGCGTGCATGGGTGACAGCCGCAGCGCAGCCGCTATCCGTTGTCGCCCTGACCGAGCACTTCACGCAGCGTGTCCAGGGCGCGCCGCTGTAGTCGAGAGACATGCATCTGCGAGATGCCGATGCGGTCCGCGACCTGCTGCTGTGACAGGTCGTGGAAGTAGCGGAGCACGATGATCACCCGCTGCCTGGGCGGAAGCTGGGATAGGGCCCAGCGAAGCTCGTCGCGCCTGCCGAGCAGCTCGAGGCGCGGGTCGGCCTCGCCGGCGCGGTCGGCCACCGACGGCCCGTTGTCGTCACCATCGTCCGAGGAGGTCTCCTGCAGGCTGGCGAGGTCGTATTGGCTCGAGACCTCCACGGCCTCGATGACGGCCTCCTCCGTGACGCTCAGGGACGAGGCGAGCTCGGAGTAGGTCGGCGAGCGGCCGAGGGTGCGTGTGAGCTCCTCCCTGGCCTCCCTGACCTGCAGGCTGAGCTCCTGCACCCGTCTGGGCACGCGCACGCCCCAGGTCGCGTCGCGGAAGTAACGCCTGAGCTCCCCGCGGATGGTGGGTACGGCGAAGGTGGCGAACTTGGTGCCCCGTTCGGGGTCGAAGCGATCGACGGCGTTGACCAGGCCGATGTGGCCGACGCCGATGAGGTCGCCGTAGGGCACGCCCGAGTCGAGGTAGTTGTTGGCCACGTGGCGGACCAGGCCCTCGTGCCGCTTGATGAGATGGTCGCGGACGTCGGGGTTCCCGGTCGCGCGCAGTATGTGGAAGAGCTCCATGGTGGACAGCTCGCTCCAGCGGTCGCTCATGCCGTCACCTGGTCGCGCGCTTCACCATGATGACCCGGGTTCCGCTGCCCGGGGCGCTCTCCACCCGCCACGAGTCCGTGAGCTCCCTCATGAGCCCGAAGCCCAGGCCGCCTTCGCCCTCCAGGCCGTTGCGGCGCGAGCGCTCCAGTTCCTCAGGGTCGAAGCCGACGCCCTCGTCCTCGACCTCGACAGTCATCTCGCCCCGGCCGGAGGTGAGTCTGAGCACGATCCTGCGGTCCGCGGGCGGTGCGTCATCGTCGAATGCGTGGTTGATGACGTTCGTGCATGCCTCGGCGACCGCCACCTTCAAGTCCTCGATGTCGTCCACGGTCAGGCCGGCGCGCAGTCCCACGCCACTGGTGGCAAGCCTGGCAACCAGCAGGAACTCCGGCTTGCCGGGGAGGAGGATGTGGATCGTGTTGTCGTCCCTGGCCGACATCTCAGGTCGCCTCCTCGTCCTCGGCATCCTGGGACCGCGCCTGCTCGAGCTGCTGCAGACGGGCCTGGGCCGCATCCACGTCGCCCACCACGTTGAGGATCTCGTGCGTCCCCGATATGTGGAAGATGCGCAACAGGTTGCGCCGCTCGCAGGCCACGGCCACATCCCCGCCCGCCTGCCGGCACCTCTTCGCGGTCTCGACCAGGATCCCCAACCCGGTGCTGTCCACGTAGGTCAGCTCGTCGAGGTCCACGATGATCCAGCAGACTCCCTGCCCCAGCTCCTCGTTCAGCGCGTCGCGCAGGTCCGGGGCGGTGTAGGCGTCGAGCTCGCCCGACACGTGGCACACACACGTCCCCCCGTCGAGGTGTTCAGTCCGGATCCTCACCTTTCTCGCCCTCCCACGTTTTCGTCGCCGCCGGGCTCGCGCTCGTCCTCGCTCTCCCGTTGCCCCCGTCCGTCGAGCAGACGGCGCAGCTCGGCGAGGCGGTCAGCGATCCTGCGCTCGCGCGCATTGTCCCCCGGTGCGTAGTAGCGTCTCGGTCCCATGCCCTCGGGCCAGTAGCTCTGCACGACCCAGCCTCCCGGGTGGTCGTGCGGGTACAGGTACCCGCCCTCCTGAGCGCCCGCCCGCGGCCCGCCGGCCAGGTGATCGGGCGCCGGCCTTCCGCCCTCCCGCCGCACGTCCTCGCGCGCATCAGCGATGGCGGTGTAGGCAGAGTTGCTCTTGGGCGCCACGGCCAGGTGAATGGTGGCCTGGGCCAGGGGGATCTGCGCCTCGGGCAATCCGACGTATTCTACCGCATCGGCCGCGGCAATCGCAACCCTGAGCGACGTGGGGTCGGCCAGTCCCACGTCCTCCGCCGCCGCGATGACGAGGCGCCGCGCGATGAAGCGCGGGTCCTCACCGCCCTCCAGCATCTTGGCCAGCCAGTAGATCGCCGCGTCGGGGTCGGATCCGCGAATGCTCTTGATGTAGGCCGAGATGGTGTCGTAGTGCTCGTCACCGGCGCGGTCGTACTTGACCACCGGTCGGTCGAGGGCCTGTTGAGCCAGCTCCATGTCCACGTGCCGCCGCTGCCGAGCGTCCGGCCGGGCCGTCTGCACGGCCACCTCAAGGGCGTTGAGCGCGACGCGCGCGTCGCCGCCGGCGGACTGCGCGATGTACGCGATGACCTCGTCCGGCACATCCGGGCTCAGCGCCGCCAGCCCGCGCTCCTCGTCGCGCAGCGCGCGCTCCAGCAGGACGCACAGCTCCGCGGGAGAGAGGGGCTCGAGCGTAACGAGGCGGCAGCGCGACAGCAACGGGCT
>JALGUJ010000026.1 GCA_029820945.1 Candidatus Zipacnadia bacterium
CGTGCGCGTGCGCGTCGCGCGCGGGCTCGACGACCCGCAGGCCATGCCGGCGGACGCCCTGGCGGCAGCCGGCGTCGGCGCCGGCCCGGTGCGGCCCGTGCGCCCGTCACTCGACGACGTCTTCGTGGCGCTCGTCGGCGACCGGGGGGTGGGTGAGGGGTGAGCTGTCCAGGCGCGATCCGGCGCACGCTGGCCGTGGCCCGCGCGGAGTGGATGCACAACAGGCGCGATGTCCGCAGCCTGGGCATCATCGTGCTGCTGCCCATTATGCTCCTGCTCCTCTACGGCTACGCCATCAACTTCGACCTGCGCGAGCTGCGCTTCGCCGTCCAGGACTGGGACCGCTCGGAGGCCAGCGCCGAGTTCGTGGATACCATCGCGCGCAGCGACTACTTCGCCCTGCACGGGCTGATCGCGGACAGCGTAGAGCTCGGGCGGCTCGTCGAGTACGGCCGGGTGCGCTTCGCGCTGGTCATCCCACGCGGCTTCGGCGACGACATCGCCTCCGGCCGCACCGGGCGTGTCCAGGTGCTGCTGGATGGGGCGGATTCGCAGACCGCCGGCGTCGCGCTCGGGTACATGGAGGCGGTGGTGCGCCGGCACTCTGTGGAGCTGATGCAGGAGTGGGTCAGGCGCGCGGGCGTGCCCGCCTCCAGCGCCGAGCCGGCGCTGGGCATCGAGCCGCGGGTGCTCTACAACCCGGAGCTGCGCAGCACTAGCTTTGTGGTCCCGGGGCTGATCGCGGTGCTGATGATGATGCTGGCGGCGCTGCTGACCTCCGGCTGCATCGTGCGCGAGCGCGAGGCGGGCAGCTTCGAGGGCCTCGCCGCCTCGCCGATCGCACCATCGGAGATCATGCTCGGCAAGCTCGCCCCTTACGCGGTGATCGCCATCTTCGACGTGGTCCTGTGCATCGTCGTCGGGTGGCTGATCTTCGGCGTCGCGCCGCGCGGCGACCTCTGGTCGCTGCTGGGCATCTCGGCGGTCTATCTGGTGGCCTCGCTGGCCATCGGCCTGCTGGTGTCCGGCCTCACGCGCACCCATCAGCTCGCAACGCTGCTGGCCTTCCTGACCACCATGCTGCCGACCATGCTGCTCACGGGCTTCGTCTTCCCCCTGCGCTCGATGCCGGCGGTGTTGCAGTACCTCGCGCAGGTCTTTCCGGCGACCCACTTCCTGGTCATCATCCGCGGCATCTACCTCAAGGGCACCGGGCTGGGCCTGTTCGTGCGCGAGGGGCTGGCGCTGGGGCTGATCGCACTGCTGCTGGTGATCGCGGCCTCCAAGGCGTTTCGCAAGTCACTCGAGTGAGCTACGCGCAGCCGCGAGAACGAGGACACTGATATGCACGACCGCATCAGGCGCCTGAGATCGGTAATCCTCAAGGAGCTGCGGCAGATGCGCCGCAACCCGGTCCTGATTCGTGTCCTGATCGTGGCGCCCATCCTGCAGGTGATGATCTTCGGCTACGCCGCGACCACGGATGTCAAGCACGTGCCCGTGGTCGTCTGCGACCAGAGCATGAGCCGCGAGAGCCGTGCGATCGTGCAGAGCATCCGCGCCAGCTTCTACCTCGACCTCGTCGGCCATGTGCAGGACTTCCGCGACCTCAAGCCCCACCTCGACGCGGGACATGCCCAGCTCGCCCTGCACATCCCCATGGACTTCGCGCGCGACCTGCGGCGGGGAGGGAGTGCCTCGGTTGGCCTCTACCTCGACGGCACCGACGCCGTCACCGCCAACACCGCCGCCTCGTACATGACCGCGCTGCTGCAGAGCCACGCCCGGCGCATCACGCTGGCGCGCCTGAGCCGGGCGGGCCTGCGCGGCGGCCTGCCGAGCGTGGAGATGGTTCCGCGCGTGTGGTACAACCCCGACCTGCGCAGTGCCAACTACATGGTGCCGGGCGTCTTTGGGCTCATCATCATGGTCGTCACCACGGTCTGGACGAGCCAGTCGATCGTGCGCGAGCGCGAGGTGGGCACGCTCGAGCAGCTCCTGGTAACGCCCGTGCGGCCCATCGAGCTGCTCGTGGGCAAGAGCCTGCCCTATGCGGCATTGGCGCTGATCGCCGCCATGGAGATTGTTTTCCTGGCGCGCTACTGGTTCGGCATCCCGATCGCGGGCAGCGTGCTGCTCCTGTTCGGCTGTGCGCTCGTCTTCATCCTCACCTCTCTCGGCATGGGCCTGCTCATCTCCACGGTCTCCTACACGCAGCAGCAGGCGCTGCTGGCGGCGTTCTTCCTCATCATCCCGGGGGTGCTGCTCTCCGGCTTCATGTTCCCCATCGAGAACATGCCCTGGATCATCCAGCAGGTCAGCTACCTGATCCCCTACCGCTACTTCCTGGAGATCTGCCGGGGGGTCTTCCTGCGCGGCGTGGGCCTGCGCGTGCTGTGGCCGCAGGCGGTGGCGCTCACCGTCTTCGGCGTGGTGCTGTTCACCGCCGGCGCGGCGTCCTTCCGCAAGCGGCTGTAGCCGGCGCCGCGCCGGAGGTCTGCCCAGCGTTCTCATCGGCGGTGAGCGGACCACGGCGTTGCAGGGGACGCGCTCGCCGAGTCGAAGCTACGTGATGGCGAGGCCGCCGTGGTCACGGCGCGGCCGCAGGGCCGTGGGGGGCGAAATGCGAAGCGGGAGCCGGCGCGTGTGGCAATCGATGATAGGGCTGGCGCTCTGGGCTGCAGCCCTGCTGTTGCCGGTCGGGACTGCGCGTGCGCAGGGCCTCTCAGCGCGCTTCGCGGCGGACCCCGCGGCGGCCCAGGCCGCGCTGGACCTGGCCCGAGACGCCTTCGACGCCTGGGTCCTGCGCCACGAGCGCATTACGCCCTCGGAGGGCCTCCCCGCCCTCCTGCACGAGCGCTCCGGCGTCTTCGTGAGCGCGATTCTCGGTGACGCGCCGCGCTGCTGCATGGGAAGCCTGCGGGCGACCCGGCCCACGCTCGCCGAGGAGATCGCCGCCGCGGCTCGCGCCGCCGCGGGGATGGACGTGCGCTTCCCGCCCGTCCGTCCCGAGGAGCTGGCGGAGCTGCAGGTCGTGCTCTCGATCGTGGAGCCGCCGGAGCCTATCGCCGGCCCCGAGGGCCTCGACCCGGCGGTGGACGGGCTGGCGGTTCGCGGCCCGGAGCGCTGGGGCGTGGTGCTGCCGAGGGAGACGCCGCAGCGGGAGCTGATGGAGCCGTGGGCCCGCATACGGGCGGGTGTGGGCCCGGATGAGCCGATCGACTGCTACCGCGTTAGAGCGTTCAGGATAGTCGAGCCGGTGGCGAAGAGGGAGGGCCTGGAATGAGGGCACGGTGGATGCTGTCTGTCCTGCCAATCGCTGTATTGATGGCGGTCGCCGCACTGCCGGCCGTGGCGCAGGATGCGCACGCGCCGAACGTTGATGTGGAGACCTTCGCGCGCATCTTCCCCAGCCGAGAGAAGGCGAAGGTGAGGGCATGGCTGTACAACACCCCTAAGGCGGTGCTTGCGGCGTATCGCGTGGACCTGCACGAGATCGCGCCCGACGCCTACGCCGTACACGAGTTCGACGAGGACGATGAACGCAGCGCCGCGTATCGGGTCAAGCATCTGGACCTGTCGGGGCGCCGGCCCGCCGCGCGCTGGACCATGCGCGTGAAGAAGCTCTACGAGGACTCGTGGATCGAGCGCGACATCGAGGTCCCGAGGCTGCGGCCGGGCGTTTACATCATCTCGATGAAGGGCGGGGGCGTGGAGAAGCGCACGTGGCTCGCCGTCTCCGATCGCGCGCTGGTCAGCAAGCGCTCGCCCGACGTGGTCTTCGGCTGGCTGGTTAACGCGGGAACCGGGCGGCCGATCGAGGGCTCGTGGGTGCACCTCTACGACGAGAACGGGCGCGTTGCCGCCGCGAAGACCGAGCGCGACGGGACGGTGACCTTCGAGACCGAGGGATTGGGCGGCGATTGCTGGCTGACGGCCACCGGCGGCGACCCGACCTTCGTGATTCCCGCCGAGCCCTCGCGGCCCCGGCCCTACAAGGCCTACGTATACACGGACCGGCCGATCTACCGCCCCGGCCACCTCGTGCGGTTCCGCGGCACCGTGCGCCGGGCCGAACGTGGCCGTTACCGCGTGCCCGAGGGCGTCGAGGCGGTCACCGTCGAGATCAAGTTCCGGGGGGACCCGGTGTTCCGGGGCGAGCCGGCCCTCAATGAGTGGGGCACCTTCGCGGGCGAGTTCCAGCTCGGCCCTGAGCCGCCGCTGGGCGAGTACGACCTGGTCACGACCATCGGGAGCGGGCAGATGCGCACCGTCTCCTACAGCAGCTTCGAGGTGCAGGCCTACCGCAAGCCCGAGTTCGAGCCGGCGGTGAGCATACCGCAGACGCACTATCTGCAGGGCGCCACCATCCCGGTCACGATCTCCGCCCAGTACTTCTTCGGCAGCCCGGTCTCCGGCGGCAAGGTTGACTATGAGGTGTCGTTCTGCGAGGAGGGCGCGGCGGTGCCTGAGCGCATTCGCGATGCCGCCGGCCTGGGGATGCGCGGCGCGGGGGCGATCGAGAACGACTTCTCAGGCCAGGCAATCCTCGATGAAGAGGGCAAGTTCGTCCTGGAGGTACCTACCACCCACGCCGTCGTGGACCGCCGCATGTGGGTGCACGCCACGGTCAGTGAGCTGGCCCTGCGCCCGCGAGAGGCCGAGGCGTCGACCCTGATCACGGCGGCCGCGTTCCGGCTCTCAGTCAACACGACCCAGTACCGCTACTACCTCGGCGAGGAGACGCCGACCATCCTGGTGCGCACCGCCGACTACGACGGCAACCCGGTCTCGCGCCGCGTCGAGCTGGCGGTCATCGAGCCGATGCGCGACCGCGAGGGCCGCTACTACGAGGAGCGCACCGAGTACGACATCGAGACCGACACCGAGGGTCGAGCGACCGTGACCTTTGAGGCCGAACGGCCCGGTCGCTTCCGCGTCGAGGCCTGGGCGGTGGATGACGAGGGCAATCCGGTCTACGACGATGACCGCTTCTATGTGGAGGAACGCGAGGAAGAGGAGCGCGAGTGGCCGACGCTGACCATGGACGCCCGCGAGGACCGCTACGAGCCCGGGGACGTGGCGAGGGTGCACACCATCACCGATCAGCTCGGCGCCTGGATGCTGGTGACGGTTGAGGGTGAGCGGCTCTACGACCACGTGGTCCATCGGCTCCTGGGCAACGAGTTCGACCTCAAGGTGCCGGTCGAGGAGGACTACAAGCCGGGTGTGGCCGTGAGGGCGACCATCGTCCGTGAGGGCGAGCGAATCACCGACTCGGCCTACCTCTCGGTGCCGCACGATGACAAGAAGCTCGAGGTCATCATCGCCCCCGACCAGGAGCGCTATGAGCCGGGCCAGCCTGCCAGCTATGCCCTGACCACGCGTGACCGCCACGGCACCGGGGTTGCGGCCGAGGTCGGCCTGGGGGTCGTGGATGAGGCCCTCTACGAGATCATGGAGGACGACACGCCCAATCCGTTTGACGTCTTCTGGGGCGAGAGGCATTTCCGCGTCACCAGCGACTTCTCCCATGGGCATCTCTACCCCGGCGGCGGGGCGCAGATGGGCGGCGCGCCTGAGGGAGTGGCGGAGGCTCCGACGCCGCGCGAGCGGGAGGAGCAGAAGATAGCGGCCGCCTATGAGCCGCCCGACGAGACCGGAGAGGGCATCCGGATACGGAAGCGCTTCGAGGATACCGCGCACTGGGCGCCGTCCGTCATCACCGGCCCGGACGGGCGCGCGACGGTGCAGTTCCAGATACCCGACAACCTGACCACCTGGCGGGCCACCGCGCGCGCCATCGACCGCGCGACGCGCGCCGGCGAGGGCCGCGACGAGACCGAGGTGACCATGCCGCTGCTGGTGCGCCTGGTGCTCCCGCGCTTCTACGTCGAGGGCGATGAGGGCACGGTGGCCGCCATCGTCCACAACTACACCGGCGAGGGCAAGACCGTGAAGGTCTCGCTCACTGCAGAGGGCGCTCAGGTGCACGGGGAGCCACGCCAGACGGTCTCCATCCCGGCCGACGGCATCGAGCGGCTTACCTGGAAGATCACCGCGACCGGTCCGGCCGAGGCCGTCTTCCTGGTCTCCGCCGACGGCGGGCCCGGCGCGCAGGACGCGATGGCGAGCCGCCTGCCCGTCGCCGCCTCCGGCGTCAGGTACGTGGACGCCTGGGCGGGCGCGAGCGACGGGAACGTCGCCGAGAGCCTCGCCCTCCCCGACAGCGCCATTGAGGGCTCGGCGGAGCTGACCCTGACGCTCTCGCCCTCGCTCGCCGGCCCCATCTTCGAGGCCCTTGACTACCTGACCCACTACCCCTACGGCTGCGCCGAGCAGACGATGGACAGCTTCCTGCCCGACGTCATCGTCGCGCGCACCATCGAGCGGCTCGGCGCCCCGCGGCCCAAGCCCGAGATGCTCGACCGCTACGTCAGCTTCGGCCTGCAGAAGCTCATCCGCTACCAGCACGGTGACGGCGGCTGGCACTGGTGGGAGCACGACCAGTCCGACCCATACATCTCGGCCTACATCGTCTACGGCCTGAAGATCGCGGATGAGGCGGGCTATGTCGCGGCCGCCGCGCCCATGCGCCGGGGCGTGAGCTACCTGCTGAATGTGCTCGGCGAGGAGCGCTACGCACGGGCCAGGGCCTATCTGCTCTGGGCGCTGGCCTATGCCGACCACTGGCCCAACAACAGCCGCGCGAGGGCGTCCGCCGCGCTCGGGCAGCTCTTCGAGGAGCGCGAGAAGCTGGACGCATTCAGCCGCGCCTCCCTGGGCCTGGCGATGCATCGCCTCTCGCAGGAGGCCCAGCCGGAGAGCGACGTGTTGGCGCAGCAGGCGCGTCTGGTCGCCGACGAGCTGGAGGCCCGCGCCATCCGCGAGGGCGTGGGCGTGCACTGGGCCCCGGAGGGCCGGGCGAGGTACTCATGGCTCAACAATGACGTGGAGGTCACCTCGCAGGTCATGCGGCTGCTGCTTGAGGTCAAGCCCGACAGCGACGCCATCGGCGGTGCCGTGCGCTGGCTCATGTCGGTGCGCTCGGGGAAGTCCTGGCGCTCGACCAAGGATACCGCCGCGGCGGTGCTGGCGCTGGCGGCATACCTCGAGCAGTCCGAGGAGCTTGAGCCCAAGTACACCGCGAACGTCTCGGTGGGCGGCGAGCAGGTCGGCCGGGCCGAGATGAGCGCCGACGACGTCTTCGCGGACCCGCAGACGATCACGGTGACGGCCGAGAGCCTGGCGGCCGGGGACAACGCCCTCAGCATCGACAAGGACGGGCCGGGGATGCTCTACTGGTCGGCGCGCCTCAGCTACCTGGTGCCCGCGGAGACGGCGGTCCCGACCACCGAGGACATTGTGGTCAAGCGCGAGTACTCCCTCCCGGCCGAGAATCCCGTCGAGGGCGATTCCCAGGCTCCGGGCGACGTGGTCCACGTCACGCTGCGGCTGAAGGTCAGCGAGGACCTGCACTACGCGCTGCTCGAGGAGCCGATCCCGGCCGGCTGCGAGGTGATTGCGGGCGACGAGCGGCCGTGGGAGAACCCGTGGGACCGCCGCGAGGTCTGGGACAACCGCATCATCTTTTTCTTCGACTACCTACCCCAGGGCATGCACGAGATCAGCTACGTCATGCGCGCGGAGGCGCCGGGCGAGTACCGCATCCTGCCTTCCACCGCCTCGCTGATGTACTTCCCGGAGGTCCGCGGTCACAACCGTCTTGTGCGCATGCGCGTGGCGGACGTGACGGACTGATGCGCGGGCCCAGGACACCGCTGTTACGTGGCGTTGGAGGGGCCGCACGACGCGCGATTGAGGAGAGATCGCTCCGAGGCCGGCGCGACTGGGGCACGCGGGTCACGCTGGTGGTGCTCGCGGCGATGGCCTGCGGCGTAGCTCTCGCTCATGTGGACGAGAGCGAGGGCCCGCCCCCGGCGCTGGGCCGGACGGTGCCCGACTTCTCGCTGCTGGACCCGGAGGGCTGCCCCCTGCGGCTCTCGGATGTGCACGAGCCGGTGGTGGTCCTCAACGTCTTCGCCTTCTGGTGCTGCACCTGGGTCGAGCAGCTCCCGCAACTGCGCGAGCTGGTGACTCGGGAGGATGACCTGGACTTCCGCCTGATCTCCATCAGCATCGACGGGCGGTGGGCCAGCCAGCTTGGGGTGGTCTGCGGCGACGCCCGGCCGCCCTTCCCGATCCTGCTCGACGGTCACCGCTCGCTCGTGGCCGCGCTGGGCATCCGTCACGCGCCGACCGTGCTTGTGCTCGATGAGGACCGCGTGGTCCGCTATGCCTGGGAGGGCTATCCGGGCAATCACCGGGTGCTGCGCGGCATCCGGCGCGCGGCAAGCGAGGTCGCCGAGGAGCGGTAGCTACGGCGTCCAGCGGGCGGCTCGCAGCGTCCGTTCGCCGGCGGCGACCAGGAGCGGCTGCTCGCGCTCCCGGTCCACGGCCAGCATGCGCAGCGGCTCCCCGGCGTTCCAGCGTGCCGGTTCGCCGCCGGACGCGCCGTAGATGGCGACGGTGCCGTCCCGCGAGCTGCGCGCGATCGCGCCGGGCGCGGCGGGAGCGGCGTCCGTGACGCGGTTGTCCGCGTAGCGCACCCACTTCACCTCGCCGCCGGCTCCCAGCAGCGCCAGGAAGCCGCTGTATGAGGCCGGTGCGATCTCCGGCGACCCGTCGGCGTCCAGGTCCTCGGCCACGACGGCGGCCAGGCGGTCGTCGCCGATGTTATTGGCCCACGCGATGGCCGCGTTGCGCTCGCCGGCGGGAGCGACGGAGCAGGCCGTGACCTGCCCGTCAGCGTCGGCGTAGATGGCCTCGGCCAGCCCGTCGCCGTCCACGTCGGCGGCGGTGATGGCGCTGGTGCCGCTCTTGCCGCTGGGCACGACGGTGGTGCGCGCGCGCCCGCTCTTCGTGAAGTCCAGGATCCACTGGGAGAAGTAGGCGTAGCCGGTCAGCAGCTCCAGCCGACCATCGCCCGTGAGGTCCGCGGCGGCGATGGCTGAGGCCTTGTGGCGCCAGGAGTGCTCCCACGGCCCGCCATCGGTGCTCTTCACCTCGCCCCGGTTGTCCAGCACGTAGAAGAAGGTGTTGGCGCAGCCGATGGCGATGTCGGGCGTGCCGTCGGCGTCGAAGTCGGCGACGCGGACCACGCGCACATGGCCGTCCGTGCCGCCCTCGGCGCGGTGTGCCTCGACGTAGCGCTTCCACAGCTCCCCTCCGTCCGCCGCCAGCACGTGCAGGTGCGAGTCCTCGGCCCCCACCGCCAGCTCGGGGGCATCACCGGGCTCGATCTGGGCCACCTCGATGTCATTGACGCGACCGCCGAGCTGCGCCCGCCAGAGCTCGTCGCCGGCGGCGTTGAGTGCGACCAGCGTGCCATCCTCGCAGCCGGCGACGAACTCCTGCGCGCCGTCGCCGTCCAGGTCGCCGGCCTCGAGTGCCGAGACCGTGGCCGGCAGCTCGGCCGTCCATGCCGGTGCCATGGGGCGTGTGGGCTCGGGTTCGGGGGCAGGAGGCGCCGCCCCTGCCGCTCTCCAGGCCGCCTGGTGGATCGCGGCCAGGCGTGCGGAGAGCACGGAGAGGTCGCCGGTGAGCTCGTGGCGGCCCGCGCCCAGCTCGAAGTGCGCGCGGCCCTGCTCGTCAATGCGGCCCGTCTGGCCGTCAATGGCGGCCGCGCGGTCCCCGTCGCTGCGGATCGACAGCGCGCAGTCCTGGCTCGCCTCGACGACGCCGGTGCCTGCCACGAGGTCGAGGGAGAGGTCCACGGGAGCGGAGGCCCGGACCTGGGGCACGCCCTCGATGCTGAGGATCTCGCCGCCTACCATGAGCAGCGTCTCGGCGCCGACCGCGAAGTGCTCGGCGCCGACCGAGAGGCCGACGCCCGCATACGACCGCACGCCCACTATCAGCCGCAGCTCGCCGTCGGTCACGATCGCATCGTCGGAGAGCGCCCGCACGGCCAGACGCGCCTTGGGCTCGGACTGGGCGTAGAAGGCGCAGGGGAGGGTGGCCCATTCGCCCTCGCTCAGATTGCGCCGCAGCCGGTGGTGGAGGAGCTGTGGCGTCGTGTCCTCGGCGAACTCGTAGCGGCTCCAGTTGCCGGCATCCTCGGGCTGGCTCGCCCGGGCGAGCTCGCCCCCGCCGGGCGCGTGGAGGAAGAAGTGCTCGCCCTGCTGCTCGACGTGCCAGGTCCGGCCGTCGATGGCGGTCTCCCCCGGGCTGCGGAAGCGGGCCTTCAGGTCATAGGTACCCGGCTGCCGCGCCGTGCACCGGTCGAAGAGCAGGAAGGTGTCCGTGGGTCGGTGCCAGATGATGTGCCGGTCCCAGTCGAGGCCGGTCTAACCGGCGGTGCACGGCTGCGCGCGCCTGGCCGCGGGGTGGGTGGTGAGCCCCACCTTCGGCCACGTGCGCTTCCGCACCGCGGACGGCCCGTGGGAGGTGCGCAAGGCCGTGCGCGAGATGGTCCAGGCGGGCGCCGACTTCATCAAGACCGCGGCCTCAGGCGGTTTCTGGGGTGAGGACGAGGACTGCTCGGTGCGCAACTACACCTTCGAGGAACCGGGGGCGCTGGTCGATGAGGCGCACGCCTGGTTCCGGCCGGTGGTAGTGCACGCACACACCCAGCCCGGCATCAATAACTCCATCCGGGCGGGTGTCGATCAGATACACCACGGCGCGTTCATCGATGAGGACGGCGTGCGCGGGATCGCCGAGCGCGGCCTGTACTACGTCCCCACTCTGCGCGTGACCTGCGATAAGAACATCGCCGCCTGGCCCGACCGCCCGTGGATGGAGGAAGAGATGACACAGGCCCGGCCGATCCACCGCGAGGGTGCGCGGCTGGCTCACGAGCTTGGAGTCAAGATCGCCCTCGGCTCCGACTACCCCAGCTCGAAGCACGCGTGGCAGATCGGCGATGCCACGCTGTGGGAGCTGATGGAGCTGGTCGGGGTGGGCCTGACGCCGACGGAGGCCATCGTGGCCGCCACCAAGACGACCGCCCGGGCCCACCGGCTGCACGACATCGGGACGATCGAGCCCGGGAAGAGGGCGGACCTGCTCATCGTCGAGGGCGACCCGCTGGCGGACGTGGCGGTGGTCTATGATCCTCAGAGCATCCGCCTGGTCATGAAGGACGGGGCGGTGGAGTCGGTCGAGGACGAGTACAGGGCGCACTACGTCGTGAAGGAGCGTCAGCCCGAGGACCGCCCGCAGTACGATCCGCTGGCGGACGCGCCGCAGTAGCGCGGGCCTCGCAGTCCCGCCTCAGCGGTCGCGCGACAGCATCCTGCGTGCCAGCTCCAGCGCCTCCTGCCTCGTGGCGATCTCGCCGTCCGCGTACGCCTCGGCGATGGCATCGAGAAGCTCGCCCACCAGGGGCCCTTCGTCGATCCCCAGCGTCTCCATCAGCTCGATGCCATCGATGAGCCGTGGCAGCTCGCGGTGCTCGCGAAGCCACTGGAGATAGCGCACCAGCATGTCGTCGAAGATCTCGTAGATGCGTCCGCGCTGCTCGAAGTGGCTGCCCGGCCCCCGGCAGGCCGAGCGATCGCCGATGGCCAGCAGGAGCAGGCCGATGGCGGCCGGCTCGGCGTCGCGCATGAGCCGGCGGATGGCGCGGATGGTGATGACGTTCTGGGGCTCGCGGCCGCGCTGCTCGGCGCGCAGCGCGGCGTTCACGAGCTCCAGCGGGCGCATGTGCAGCCGGATCATGCGCGCGACCTGCCGCCGGAGGTGGATCGGCAGCGACCAGCGCTCCGCCAGCTCCAGGAACATGCTCGCGCCGGTGTCAGCGTGGCCGAGGAAGCGGATGCGGCCATCCTCGACCGTCCGCTGCTCTGGCTTGCCTACGTCGTGAAAGAGCACGGCCATGCGGAGGGCCGCGCGGTTGGACGGCTCGTGGAGCCACGCTCGCACGGCCTCGGCCGCGCGTGGCATGAACAGCTCCGGCTCGTTGATCGCCCGCTCGGTCTCGTGCAGCGCCAGGAGGGTGTGGCCGAGCACGTCGAGGTGGTGGTAGCCGCCCTGCCCGACGCCGCGCATGGCCGCCATGGGCGGGATGAGGCCCTCAAGCGCGCCCGCGTCCTCGGCCGCCTGCACCGCGTCGGCCGCGTGTGGGGCCGCGAAGAGCTTGAGCATCTCCTGCCCGATGCGTCCGCCGGCCACCCGGTGAAGCTGCGGGGCGAGCTCGGCGATCCAGCCTGCGGTCTCCGCCTCGATGCCGAAGCCAAGCTGCGCCGCGAACCGGACGGCCCGCAGCGTGCGGAGCGGGTCCGAGGCCAGGACCTGCTGCGAGGGCGAGCGGATCAGCTCGTGCCGCAGGTCGTGGAGGCCCCCTGTGGGATCGACAAGATGAGGCGCGCCGCGCACGTCCCAGGCGAGGGCGTTGACCGTGAAGTCGCGCTGGCGCAGGTCCTCCTCGATGGTGGACGCGCGCAGCTCGGCGAAGTCCACGAAGCCCGTGCGCTCCCCCGGCCAGAGGATAACGCGCGCGGTGGGCAAGTCCTCGTGCAGCATGATCGCGCGCAGTTCGTGCTCCCGCGCGAAGCGGTGGGCCAGCTTGATGACGCCACGGCCGGCCAGGTCCCAGTCGCCGACCTCCCGGCCCAGCACCACGTCGCGGAGGGCGCCTCCAACCACGTACAGCTCGTAGCCGCCCGCGCTCGCGAGGGAGGAGAGCGCGCGGCGCATGGGCTCGCCCATCCACGCCCGCTCGACCGCCGCCGCCTCGCGGCCCTCCGGCACGCCGTCAGCGGGCATGATCGCCCGCCAACCCCACCGCGTGCCGCAGAGCCTGAACCTGCTCGGTCCGCAGCCGGCGCACCTCGCCTAGTGAGAGCTCGCCCAGGCGCAGGGGACCGATCGCCACGCGTTTGAGCCGGCGCATGGGATGGCCGATGGCGTCGCACATGCGCCGCACCTGGCGATTGCGGCCCTCGGAGATAGTGATACGCAGCCGGCTCTCGCCTCGACCGGTGGCGACCAGCATGACCTCCGCGGGCTGCGTCGGCCCGTCCTCCAGCTCGATGCCCGAGCGCAGGCGGCGCAGCTTCGACTCGGACGGGTTGCCCTCGACGTCGGCGAGGTACTCCTTGGGCACGTGGTGTCGCGGGTGAAGCAAGCGATGGGCCAGCTCGCCGTCATCAGTGAGCAGAAGTAGGCCCGTGCTGTCGTGGTCGAGCCTGCCCACGGGGAAGACGCGGCTGCGCAGGTCCTGCGGGACCAGGTCCATCACGGTGGGCCGCCCCTGCGGGTCGTCGCGGGTGGTGACGTAGCCCGGCGGCTTGTTGAGCGCCAGGTAGATGCGCTCGGCGGGGATCTCGACCGGCTCGCCGTCCACGCGGATGTCGTCGCCGGGCCTCGCCTTCGCGCCGAGCTTGCGCACCGTGCGTCCGTTGACGGTGACGCGGCCCGCTCGGATTAGCTCCTCGCAGGCCCTGCGGCTACCCACTCCAGCGCGCGCCAACAGCTTCTGCAGCCGCTCCATGCACCAACACCCCCACGGCGAGCGCGACGAGCACCGCCATGACCCAGTAGGACCACTGTCGGCTCAGGATCAGGGCCCATGGGGACTGTGCGACCTCCTCCACGGCGACCAGGTCCACGGACCGCATCTCCCCATTGGGCATGGCGACGCCGAGTCGGCCCACGACGTCACCCACGCGCACCGGCGCCTGACACACGTGATCGAGCAGCACCGGATCGCCGGGCGTTTGGGTGCGCGGCATGACCGCGACGATGTCCTCGGTGGCGCGGGCGACCACGGTCTCCGCGGCTCCGCCCTCCACCTCGATGCTCGCCTTCGTTAGGTCCTTCGAGACGAGCGCGACCTTGTAGAAGGTGTCGAAGCCCCACTCCAGCAGGGCGCGGGCATCGTCCCACGGCTTGTCCTTCGAGTCGAGCACGACGCAGATCAGCCGCCAGCCGTCCACGTAGGCGCTGGCGGCCAGGCAGTCGCCGGCCTGCTTCGTGTACCCGGTCTTGATACCATCGCAGGCTGGCCAGTCATGCAGCAGTTTGTTGCGGTTGACGAGCTTGCGGTCGTGGGGCTTGCCGGGCCAGGGCACCGTGGTCTCCCTGGTCCGCATGATGGGGCGCAGCTCGGGCCGTCCCATCACGTAGACCGCCAACAGCGCCATGTCGCGCGCGGTCGAGTAGTGGCCGTCGTGGTGCAGCCCGTGCGGGTTGAGGAAGTGCGTCCCCGTCAGCCCCAGCTCGTCCGCCCGCTCGTTCATACGCTCGACGAAGGCCTCGACCGATCCGGAGACGGCCTCGGCGCAGGCCGTGGCGGCGTCATTGGCTGAGGTGAGCATGGCCCCCATGAGCAGGTGCCTGAGCTTGGCCTGCTCGCCCGCCTCCAGGTGCATCGTCGTCTCGCCGACGCCCGCGGCCCGCTCGCTCACGGTGATGGTCTGCTCGAGCTTTCCGGACTCCGCGATCAGCAGCGCAGTCATCATCTTGGTCAGACTGGCAACAGGGCGGCGCTCATCCGCGTTGAGCTGGTACAGAAGCTGCCTGGTCTCAGGATCGATCAGGACCGCGGCGCGGCAGCTCAGCTCCGGTGGCGAGACCTCGCCGCTCTGCACGTGGGCCGGTGGCACCAGCAGATACGCGCCCAGCACCGTGGTCACGGCGAGGAAGCCGCTGCTGCCTCGGGTCCGGCGCCTCACGAGTGACCGCCCCCCCGCGCCTCGTCCACCCCGGCGGCAGGCCCATCGCCACGCGTCGGGCGGCCCGCGTCTGGGTCGCCCTCCCCGCCGGGCTCCCCGGCCTCCGGCTGGCCGGGGACCAGGTCTCTCAACTGCTCGCGGAAGTCCGTCTCGGCCGGCGAGATGTCGGGCAGCTCAGAGAGGTCGTTGAGACCGAAGGTCGAGAGGAAGTGCGAGGTGGTGACGAGCAGGAAAGGCCGTCCTGGGGCGTCCTTGCGCGCGGAGATTCCGACGAGGCCCTTCTCAAGCAGGCTGTTGACCGAGCCGGCCGAGTTCACGCCCCGGATCTCGTCGATCTCCGGCCGCGTGATGGGCTGCAGGTAAGCGATGATGGCCAGCGTCTCCAGCGCCTGGGGCGAGAGGCGCTCAGGCTCGGGCTCGCGCAGGCGCTGGACATAGCCAGCGAACCGGGGGCGCGTCGCCATGTGGTAGCCGCCAGCGAGGCGCACGATCTGCAGCGCCGAGTCGCTCATCTGCGCCATCAGCTCCCGGACGAGACCGTCCACGTGCGCGACCGGCACCTCCAGTACGGCGGCCAGCCGCTCCTCGTCGCAGGGCGCTTCGGCGGCGAATATGACTGCCTCCAGGGCGCGGACCTTCTCTTCGCGATCGTAGATCACTATTGCGTCGCTTCCTCCGTCACACGCAGATCGAGCTGAATCCGGCCGTGCGGCGGCTCCTGCCACACGCGCAGCTCTCCGCGGCGGATCATCTCGAGCACCGCCAGGAAGGTGACCACGATGAACACCCGCGTTGCGTCCTCGGGCACCAGTTCATCGAAGTAGGTCTCCCTGCCGCGCCGGAACCGGAAGAGGTGCAGAAGCTCGTCGATGCGCTCGCCCACCGTGATCTCCTCGCGCTCCACGGTGTGGGGCGCCAGCTCTCTGGCACGCTCGAGCATATCGTGCACGGCCGCTACCATGTCAAAAACCGATACATCCTCAAGCGGGACGACCCCGGCGCCGACCGCGGCATCGGCGGTCAGCGGGC
Organism: Candidatus Zipacnadia bacterium; assembly: GCA_029820945.1. Lineage (GTDB taxonomy): Bacteria > Armatimonadota > Zipacnadia > Zipacnadales > UBA5352 > JALGUJ01. The sequence continues at coordinate 15,711 of JALGUJ010000026.1, forward strand.
GGAGGTAGATCCGCTTGCGCGCCTCCTGGGCCTCCGCGAGGATCCCCGCGGCCTCCTTATAGGTGCGGTACTCGGCCAGTCGCCGCGCCAGCTCGACGGCGGGATCCTCGTCCTCGATCAGCTCCTCCTCGACGGGCTCATCCTGCGGCAACAGGGCTCGGGACTTCAGCAGCAGCAGCGTGGCCGCCATGAGGATGAAGTCGGCGGCCACCGCGATGTTGATCTGGTGCATCGTGCGCAGGTAGCGCAGGAACTGATCGGTGATACGCACGATGTCAACCTCGGAGGCGCGGATCTCCTCGCGCCTGACCAGATGCAGCAGCAGGTCGAGCGGCCCCTCGAAGATCTCGATCCTCACCGAGTAGCCGTGAAACTGCTCGAACTGCGCCGCAAGGTCGCGAAGCGGCAGCGGTGTCACTCCCCTCCAGCAATGACGACCGAGTCATCGGCCAGGAGCAGTCTCAATGGGGCGGAGCCCACGCCCGCCACGTTCCTGATCGCGACGCGGCGACCGAGGATGGCGCGTGCCAGGCCGGGCCGGACGCCCTCGATGCGGCAGCCCTCGTCCAGAATGCTGTCCTCGATGGCCGCGTCGCGCACGGAGCACTCGGCTCCCAGCGACGCGTTCGGGCCGATGCGGCTGCCCTCGATCACGCAGTCCTCACCGATGAGGCAGGGCCCGAGGAGCTCCGAGCTCGTCACCCGCGCCCCGGCGCCCACGTGCACGCGGCCCTCGACGCTGGACGCGCCGTCAACGTCCCCGTCGATGCGGCGCTCCATGCAGCCGAGGAAGAAGCGGTTCGCGCGAAGCAGCGCCTCGGGCGATCCGGCGTCTGCCCAGAACCCGGCAGTCGGATGGCATTCGACCCGCCGGCCGGTGGACACGAGGTGGTCGATGGCGTCGGTGATCTCCAGCTCCCCACGAGCCGACAACTCGATGCTGTCGATCGCGGGCCATATCTCCGGCCCGAGGCCGTAGACGCCCACGATCGCCAGGTCGCTGGGGGGCTGCTTCGGCTTCTCTACGAGCCTGGTAACGCACTCGTCCTCGACGACGACGACGCCGAACCGCCGCGGGTCCTCGACCGACTTGACGATCAGTGAGGCCGCGGCGTGGCCCTCGAAGAAGCTGCGGGAGAAGTCGGAGACGCCCTCCTCGAGCAGGTCGTCGGCGAGGTACATGAGGAAGCGTTCGTCACCCACCTCCTCGCGCGCCCAGCTCAAGGCGTCTGCAAGGCCCCGCGGCTCGGGCTGCACGACGAACGAAGCCGCCATGCCCCACCGAGACCCGTCGCCCACGAACTCCCTGTGCAGCCGACCCTCCGGGCTTACGACGAAGATCGCTTCATCGACGCCGGCCTCCGCCAGGTCGCAGAGGACGAGATCGAGCACCGCGCGACCCGCGACGGGCAGCAGGTGCTTCGGTCGGGCTAGCGTCAGTGGCCGCAGCCTGGTTCCTTCCCCGGCGCACAGGAGAACGGCCTTCATGCCCACAGATCCCCAGTCAGCTCGTCGAGTCGAGACTCATCGCGGCACGCACCTCGGCCATCGTCTGACCCGCCACCGAGCGGGCCTTCTCGGCGCCGTCGCGCAGCACCTCGTAGACGTAGTCCACGTTCTCGGCCAGCTCCCGCCGCATCTCCATGACGGGCCCCAGAGCGTCCAGCAGCTTCTCCGTGGCCGCCATCTTGCAGTCCACGCAGCCCAGGTCGCCGGACTCGCACTCCGCCTTGATCTCGTCCACGCGCGACGGATCGTTGTACATACGGTGATAGACGAAGACCGGGCAGCGCTCCGGATGGCCGGCATCGCCCATGCGGATCTTCTCCGGGTCGGTGAACATCGACCTCATCTTCTGCCTGACCTCGTCGATGGTGTCCGCCAGGTTGATGGCGTTGTCGTAGGACTTGCTCATCTTGCGCCCATCGACGCCGGGGACCATGGCGAACTCCGACAAGATCGCGTCGGGCTCGGGGAAGATGTCACCGAAGAAGTTCCTGAAGCGCCGCACGATCTCGCGGGTCAGCTCCAGGTGCGGAAGCTGGTCCTCGCCCACCGGCACTACGGTGGCCTTGTACATCACGATGTCGGCGGCCTGCAGGACCGGGTAGCCCAGCAGGCCGAGGCCGGGGCCGGCACCGTCGGAGAGGGTCGCGATCTGGTCCTTGTAGGTCGGGCAGCGTTCGAGCCACGACACCGGCGTGACCATGCCCAGCAGCAGGAACAGCTCGGCGTGCTCGGGCACGTCGGACTGGACGAAGAGCGTGCTGCGCTCGGGGTCGAGCCCCGAGGCGAGCCAGTCGATGGCGATCTGCTCGATGCGCTCGGGCAGCGCGGCGGCCTCCGCGTAGCCGGTGGTAAGGGCGTGCCAGTCGGCGATCTCGAAGAAGCACTCGTAGTCGTCCTGGAGCGCCGCCCAGTTGCGCAGCGTCCCCTCGTAGTGCCCTATATGCAGCAGGCCGGTGGGCCTGTGTCCGCTCAGGATGCGCCCCTTCTTCGCCAACGCGATCACTCCACAGTCAGAAGAGCATCTGTCCGGTCAGAATGGCGGCCAGCAGCCGAACGGGCTGCCAGATGAGGATCTCCCTCAGCGGGCCGAGCCATATGACGAGCAGCAGCAGCGCGAGCCCCCACCGCTGCGAGAACTCGCTGAACCTGCGCGACTGGGCTGGGGGCAACAGCCCCTCCACCACGCTCGCGCCGTCCAGCGGTCCCAACGGCAGCAGGTTGAAGAACGCGAGGATCAGGTTAAGCCACACGATGACCGTCAGGGGCGGTATGTACTCGCCGGCGACGCCGAACCGGATGGGCAGGGCCGCGAGCGCCGCAGTGATGATGTTCGCGGCTGCGCCGGCCGCGGCCACAATGACCGTGTCTCGGCGCAGATGCTTGAAGTTGAGGGGGTTCACCGGCACCGGTTTGCCCCAGCCGATCCCGAACAGCAGGATCATGGTCGTGCCAAGCGGGTCGTAGTGATCGATCGGGTTGAGCGAGACACGGCCGTTCAGTCGCGGCGTGGGATCGCCCACCATGTCCGCGCTCTTCGCGTGCGCGAACTCGTGCACGGTCAGTGCGATGACGATGGCGATCAGCCAGCTCAGCGCTGTGGGAAGCGTCAGGTTGCCCTGCAGGAACATGTAGAGCATCAGGTATCAGCGCTTACTGTGCGCATCACCGTCTGTTGCGAGCAGCTCGAGCGCCGCCCGAAGCTGCCCGTCGCGATCTGCCGACTGGTCGATCTTCGCCGCCAGCGCCGCCTCCAGGGCATCAGCGAACCGCGGCCCCGGCTGATAGCCGGCGGCCTTCAGGTCCTCGCCCGTGATGTCGGCCGAGACGCCGCGCAGGTCGAGCCAGTAGTGCTCCAGCCGCCGGCGTGCCCGCTCGCCCGCAATCGTCCAGCAGGCCACCGCGCCCGCCGGTGACATGCCCCTCAGCGCCAGGTGCAGCCCGCTATCGGGCTCACAACGCGTTAGTTCGTCCGGCGGGGCCGCGGCCACCCGGGCGGCCTCTTGCAGCCGTGACCGCTCGCTCGCCTCGAGCATCAGGCGCTCCCCCAGCGCCGCCGGATCGGCGGGCGAGAGCCCGGCATAGAGCCCGAGCCCGACGGCGGCTGGCCCGGCTTGGTCGAGCTCGATCTCCAGCGCGCTCGCGGCCTGCGGGATGAGCCGGGCGGCCGTGCAGGCCTCGCCCGTCGCGGGCGCCAGCCCCATCGCGGCAAGGAGGTCGAGCTCCTGCAGCTCCGCGAGAGCGGATGCCGGCGCCTGGGCGAAGATCCTGCGGAGCTCGTTGCGTAGCCGCGCTCCGGACAGCACGGCGAGCCGTCGCTCCGCCACCGCTCGCCCCAGCAGCGCGCGCGTGTGCGCTTCGAGCTCGAAGTCCAGCCGCAGCATGAAGCGGAGCGCCCGCAGCATGCGAGTCGGGTCATCCTCGAAGCTGCCGTCATGCAGCACGCGCACTCGCCGGGCATTCAGATCGGCCAGCCCGCCGAGCGGGTCGATGAGCCGACCGAAGCGCTCCGGAGCCAGCGCGACCGCCATCGCGTTGACCGTGAAGTCGCGGCGGGTCAGGTCCTCATCCAGGCCGGCCGGCTCCACCTGTGGCAACGCCCCCGGCTCGGGATAGGTCTCGCGCCGGGTGCGTGCAATGTCAAGGTCGGTGCCGTCGCGGAAGACGACGGTGGCCGTCATGAAGTCGGTGGCCTTGTGCACGCGCCCCGCCAGGCGCCTGGCCAGGACCTCGGCCAGCTTGTGCGCCGAGCCCTCCACGGCGACATCCAGATCGGGCGCGGGCAGGCCCAGGAGCAGATCCCTGACCGGGCCGCCGACGAGGTAGGCGCGCATTCCCAGCTCGGCGGCCAGCGCCCCGGTGCGCCGCAACAGGTCCCCCAGCTCGCTGCTGAGGCGGTCGTCGATCCGCAGGGAGCATCACCCCTGTGCGGCGCGCGTCCGCTCGTCGGCCTCAGCCATCGCCAGGTGCTGCGGGATGCGGTCGTGCGCGGTCAGGTCGGCCAGGCTCTCGCGCTCGACGAGCAGCTCGTCCCTGCCGTCGCGGCAGAGCACGACCGCCGGGCGCGGGAAGCGGTTGTAGTTCGACGCCATGGCCTGGTTGTAAGCGCCTGTGCCGAAGACCGCCAGCAGGTCGCCGGGTTCAGCCTGGGCGATGTGGGCCTCCTCGATGAGAGTGTCGGCCTCGCAGTGCTTGCCCACCACCCGGACCCACTGGGTTGGGGGCTCCTCCGCCCGGTTCGCCACCACGGCCTCGTACTCCGCGTCGTACAGCGCCGGGCGCGGGTTGTCCGACATCCCACCGTCTACGGAGACGTAGGTGCGCAGATCCGGTATCTCCTTGACGACACCAACTGTGTAGATGGTTATGCCGGCCTCGCCGACGATGGAGCGGCCGGGCTCGAGGATCAGCCGAGGCTGCGACAGGCCCCGCCGCTGCAGCGCGCGCGTCAGCCGCGGGCAGATGGCCTCGGCCAGCTCCGCCACGGTCGGCGGGGCATCGCGCTCCGTGTAGCGGATGCCGAGCCCGCCGCCGAGGTCGAGGTCCTCGCACTCGAAGCCGAGTTCGTCGCGCATGTCGGCGATGAAGTCCACCATCTGGTCGATGGCGCGCTCGAATGCGTCGGTCTCGAGGAGCTGGCTGCCGATGTGGCAGTGGACGCCGCGCAGGCGCAGGCCCTCGCAGTCGGTGGCCATCTCGATCGCGCGGCGCGCCTCACCGCCGTAGATCCCCAGCCCGAACTTGCTGTCCACCTGCCCGGTCTGGATCAGCTCGTGCGTGTGGGTGTCGATGCCGGGCCGCACCCGGATCAGGATGTGGGCGACCGAGCCGAACTTGCGCGCCCAGCCGTCGAGCTGCCGCATCTCGATGAGGCTGTCAACCACGACGCGGCCGACGCCGGCCTCCAGCGCCATGCGGTACTCGAGGTTCGACTTGTAGTTGCCATGCAGCTTGATGCGGTCGGGAGGGAAGTCTGCCTGCAGGGCCGTATAGAGCTCTCCGGCCGAGGCGACGTCCAGGCCCATCCCCTCCTGCGCCATCAGGCGTGCGAGCCCGGTCGTAAGCGCCGCCTTGCCCGCGTACGCAATCTCGACGCTGGGGTAGCGCCGCCCGAACTCCGCGATGTACTCCCGGCAGCGCTCCCGGATGAAGCCCTCATCATAGACGTAAAGGGGGGTACCGTACTTGTGCGCGAGCAGCACAGCGTCGCACCCGGCGATGACCAGGTGTCCGGCCTCGTTGACCTTCAGCATCCCGTTCTCAGACATGGACTGGTGCTCCGTGCCCCGCGATCTCCGCTCGTTGCTCTGAACGTTCCGCCGCGTGTGACGACACCAGCCCCAGCAAAGGGCCCTGGGGCTGGTGGGAGACGCCAGGCGACCGCGGCATCGCGGCCGGCCCCGATTAGAACTGGTTGCTTGTCAGGCAGATCTGCCCGGTGGCCGGGTTGAAGGTCACCGTGACGTCGAGGGTGTCCGCCAGGAACTGCAGCGGCACCATCGTCCGGCCCTGCTTGATGTAGGGCGCCACCTCAAGGACCCGGACCTGGTTGTTGAGCTGGATAGCCGGATCGCCGATGGTCAGCCTCATGTCGGTGCCGGGCCGGACAGCCCGCACCTTCTTCTCGATCGGGAACCAATAGAGGACGCCGTCGCTGGCCTCGAAGACCTCGCGCAGGGGGGCCAGGCAGATGCCCTGGTTGAGCTCCGGTTGTGCGAGCAACTGGAGCGTCTCGCTGTTGAAGAGCACCTGCACGTCCTCGAATGACATGGAGGCAACGGGGGCGATCGCCGGAGCGTCGGGCCTGGTCATGCGGCCGTCGGCCGGGATCATCGCGCGCGACGCCCGCTCGGGCAACACCGCGATCCGCATGACGCCCGTGCGCTGGCCGGTGCCGAGTTCGGTCGTCGGCCCCGCTTCCCTCGCGGTGGCCTGCTGCGCGCCGCCGACAACGCCGGCGGATGCGCTCTCGACCGCTGCGACGGGGGCGACCATCTCAGCCGGCTCGAGCATGCGAGGTGCCGTCGTGCGCGCCTCGACACGGGCAACGAGGCTGCCGAAGTCGTGCTCGGGCGTCTTGTGCATGATGAGAGCATCGAGGCCGGAGGTGTCCGCCGCGATCGTCTCGCTCGGCGCCAGGGTGCGGATCGGGGTGGTGGTCCTGGCCGCCAGGCGGTCGCCGCGCGGCTTCACCTCAAGCGCGGGCTCGAGCACAACCCAGCCGGGGCGAAGCTCCGCCCCGGCCGCGGTGCTCGGAGGCCGCTCGATATCGGTTCGGGGCGGCGTAAGGCGCTGGCGCGACGCTGCAGAGGCGATCCGAGGCCCCACCGGCTCGCCGGGGCCGCCGCCCTCGGCCAGCGGCATCAGGCGATGGCTGCCGACCTCAGGGCGCGGCATAGTGGTGCGCGAGCCGACCTCTCTCGTGGCCACCATGGCGCCCTCGAGTGGCTCCTCGTAGGCGCCTGGGGTTGCGGCCGTCGGCGGCCCGATCGTGCCGCCTTCGGTGTGCAGCGCGGCCAGCATGGTCCGCGGGACCGAGGTGCGCGCGTCGGCCTCACCGGCCCTGATGCCCGGCACGTATCCCACGGCCATGGCCTGGGCGTCCGCGCTGCTCGTGGCCGCCATCAGCGTCGGCTGGTCGGGCTGCTGCCCGAACTCGCTCGGCGTGACCCCCTGCCCGCCGATCTGCGGCGCCGGCTCGACGGGGGCCCGGAGGCTCTGACCCGACGTCCCCTGCAGGCCCTCCGCGGGCGCTGCCGTCATGTCGCGGTTCTTGACGAAGACGGTGACCTCCGCCGAGCTGGCGGCGTTCTCAGCCTCGTCCATCGCCTTAACCTGCAGCACATGCGGGCCGTCCGCGATCAGGCTGGTGTCCCAGGGGTCGGGGAAGGTCGCCGACTGGGGGATGTTGCGCCCCTGCAGGATCATCTTGTGCAGATTGCCGTCGATGTAGAAGAAGACGTACTTGACGCCCACGTTGTCGCTGGCCTCAGCCCGGATCTCGACCTCGCCCGAGAGCTCAGCGCCCTGGGCCGGGTAATAGATGTTGATGACGGGCGGCACGCGATCCGTAGTCCCGGGGCCTACGCTCCTGGCGCCGGTGACGGTCACGGTGATAGTGGCCGACCCGATCTCGCCGGAGGCGTCAACCGCGCGGGCGCTGATGCTGTGCTTGCTCCCGGCCGTGGCGGTGAACTCCCACGAAAACGACTGGCTGCCTTCCAGCCGGGGCGTCGCGAGCGTGTACTGGCGCACCATCTGGTCGTCGATCAGCAGGTCAAGCCTGGTGACGGGCTGATCCGAATCAGTGCGGTAGGCCACATTGATCAGACACTGGCCCTGCACAACCTGTCCGTGGCGGGGCTGGGTGAACTTAACCACTGGGCCGGCGAGGGCATCGGGCGCGACAATGCTCCCGAGCATTCCGAGCAGCGCGATGACGAGCACGCCGCTCCAGAACAAGGACCCAAGCCTCTCCATGGTGTCGTCCCTCCCTGAACACACGCAAAGCCTGGTGCAGATACAACTCTCGGGCCGTCCTGCCATCTGCCCGACGGGCACACGCACATCCCCCGTCGCATACGTGCGCTCCGACCGGGTCAGGTCGTCCCACCGCCAGGCCGGCGGGGCGTGACTGGTGCCGACGGTACCACATACACACGGAAAAGTCAAGAATCGCCGACTGTAGCGCGTGGCCGCCCGCGAAACTGGGGGCGACACTCCGGTGTACCCGCCGCGCCGTAGTCGCGGATTCGATTGAGCCGGTCGTTCCCGCCCTGGGCCGCCGGGACCTCCCTTGGGCCAGGAAAGCCTGGCTCGCGGCCGTTACGTCTTGCGCTCCTTCGTCTTGGCCGCGGGGAAGAGGATGTTGTTGAGGATGAGCCGGTAGCCTGGCGAGTGCCTGTGCAGGGACAGGTCGGTGGCATCTTCCCCGATGATGTGCGCGTAGTCCTCGGGATCGTGGCCCGCGAGGAAGCTGTATGTGCCCTGTAGGTAGCCTCCGTGGATGTACTTCACGCGGGCGGTGGCCGGGAAGTCGCCCAGGACCACCACGCTGTCCTTGAGGCAGTCGCGCCGGAAGGCCGTGGTCTGGCCCAGGAAGTCGGCGACCTGGCCGACGTGGCACTGCGTGAGCATGGTGGGGATGGGGTCCTGCCGCGCGGAGAACTCGAACAGCTCAAACACCTCGCCCTGTGAGACGATTGCCGTGGCGCCGGGCGAGACGTCGATGTCGGCCACCTCGGGCGCCATGGGATCGAGGACGAGGTGGAAGTCGCGGAAGGCCAGCGTCGCCGAGAAGTCCAGGCGATCCTGGGCGTCCGGGTCTATGGGGCTGCCGTCGATGGGCGCGGGCACGATGTCCACCCCCCGGCTGGCCAGGGCGATGTCGAGCGTGTCCGCCGCCGAACACATCGCGAACAGGAAGCCGCCATCCGCCACCCAGCGCGCGATCGCAGCGGCGACGGCCTTCTTGCAGTCCTGCACGGACGCGAACCCCAGCTCCTCCGCCGCCGACCGCGAGGCGAGCACCTGTCTGCGATACCACGGCCGGTCCGCGAAGCTCGAGAAGAACTTGCCGTAGTTGCCGGTGAAGTCCTCGTGGTGCAGGTGCAGCCAGTCGTAGTCCGCCAGAGCGCCGCCGATCACCTCGCGGTCCCACACCCTGTCGTACTCCACCTCGGCGTAGGTCAGCGCCAGGGTCACCGCATCGTCCCATGGCTCGCTGTAGGACGGGGTGTAGACCGCGATCTTCGGGGCCTTGGTCAGGTGCAGCCGCTGCATGTTCGAGCGCTCGATGACCGCCTCGATCTCTGCCATCGCCGCTGCCGACATGGGCTCGACGGCTACGCCGAGCTGCTGCGCCCGCGCTCTCACGTCAGGCCGGTCGGGCAGCAGGAAGCTCCCGGCGCGGTAGTTGAGCAGCCACTGGCACCCGTAGGCGCGCGGCTCCTTCAGGCACCACCAGGTCAGGCCATAGGCGCGCAGGTGATCACTCTGCGCCTCGTCCATAGGCACCAGCAGGTGGTCGGCGCGTGACGAGCCCGCCACAGCGGCCAGCAGCGCCAGCGCGACGCTGAAGCTGCGCATGATCTCTCCACGGACGTTCAGCATCACTCGCCACGGGGCAGTTTCACCGGGCGTGGGGCCGGCTCCTGCGTACCGACGAAGGCGCCCCGCACGGGGCGCCCCGTGTGCCTCTTCCGACTGGTCCGGTGCGAAGCCCGCCTACTGAGTCGTGTCTTCCTCCGGCGCTTCCTCGGCCCTCGTCATTGGCTCCCCGAGCGGAGGCGCGCCACCGCCGACCATCCCGAAGAAGGAGATCGCCCAGATCGCAGCGATGCCGACCAGTATGTAGACCACGCTCCCGACCGGACCGGCCTCACCGACCGTTCCCTCGCCGAAGATCGACGCCACCACGTCGAAGTTCGCGACACCGACCAGGCCCCAGTTCAGGCCACCGACGATCACCAGCACCAGGACGATGATGTTCAGCGTCTTCATTACACCTCACCCCTCATTCCAATGCACTAGCACTGTGTCACAAGCGTAGCCATAAAATACACGTTTGTCAACACGACCTGCAAGGTAAGAGAGCATCCAGATTCCTGTGGATGACACACGGACGCCCCCATCCGCAGGTCGTTGCTCTGCAGGCGTTGGCGCCGCAACGGGGTTGGCCTCACCCCCCGTCCCTCCCGCCCAGCAGCGGGATGCGCAGGCACGGGACGTCGCCGCTCGGTGCGCGCATCCACACGAATCTGGATGCTGCCGCAAGGTAATGGCCTCGGGAGCATCACCTTGCGGTGCTGCGGAACCCATCAGTCCGGCCAGTTCGAGGTCGCGGTGGCCACTTGCCCGCCGGAATCAGTCCAGCGGCACCTCGGGCAGGACGATCAGCTTGAGCTTCTCTTCCGCGATGCGGCGGGGGGTCTCACCGCGCATCTCCTTGAGCACCAGATGGAGCGTATAGGCGCCAGGCTGCAGCTCCGGGAGCTGCATCTCGGCCCGCAGCGCCCGGTCGGCGGGCTGCAGCTCCTCGCGCGCCTTCACGGCCATCTCCCCGTCGAAGACCGCGAGTACGACCTGGCCGCGCTGGAGCAGGCTGTCGCTAACACGCAGCGTCCCGCGGGCGGCCAGGTGCCGGTCGCCTGCGACGAATAGCCGGCGGCTGACGACCAGGTCCAGCACGTCCACCACGGGCTGGGTGACCTGCCGCCTCGCCAGCACCTTACCCTCCTCATCCGTGACGGCCAGTTCCAGGTTCACGGGGGCGTCGGCGCGCGCGATGTCGTAGCCGAAGGTTACCTCGCGCTGCTGCCCCGGCTGGATGCTGTAGGGGCCGAGCACGCGCTCCAGGGCGAGGCCGTCGCCCTGCCACCAGGTGAGGCCCACCGAGAGCCTGCGTTCGCGGTCATCAGGGTTCTCGACGGTGACGGTCACCTCGCTCTGGCCGAGCATGCCCTCGCCCACCGTGAAGGCCCGCAGGTAGCCGCCGGGGAGGCTGGCGAGGCCGAACCGGGCTGGCTCGTGGAAGCCCCCGCCGGTCGGCGACCAGCAGGAGAGCTGGTTGCCGCCCCCGGCGCGCCGCTCGCGGCAGATGTTGAGGCCGAAGTCCGTCCCCGTGAGGCCGAGCGCGCTGAGGGGCAGGGCGAACTCCGCGAACCACGCGTCCTCACCGACCCTCGCCGCGCGCGCCACCTCCGGGCTCCAGTCGCCGCCGCGCACCAGGGTCGTGACGGTGCCCAGGGAGTTGATCGCGAGCTGGCGGGCGGTCTCGAGGTCCAGATTCCCGTCCACGAACATCTCGACGCAGTCGTCGCTCCACACCGAGCCGCCGTCCTCGGTGATGTTGGCGACGATGCCCTGGAGATTCGGCTCCTCCGCCCGTACGCCCACGAAGAGCTGGCCCGCGAAGGTGCCGAACCATGCCCTGGTCTGCACCGGGGCGCGGGCCTCGCCCGTGCTGACCATCCACTCGTCCGTCTCCGCCGCCACCTCCCAGGCACTGTCCTCGAGCACTCCGTCGATCTCGGGCGCGGCCGGCAACTCGGGGATCGCCAGCGTCTTGCGCTGCGACAGGTCCACTTTGGGAGCCACGTCGAATGGTAGCGGCCCCCAACTGGCATCGGTCACCAGCGGCGACGGCTGCGCCGCCGCGGCCAGGGCGGTTGCCAGCAACAGAAAGGTCGCGGCTGCTGTGCGTGCTGTCATGGCTATGCGCGCCTCCTGTGAGCGGGCGCTTCCCGCGCCCGCGGATTGTCAAGCGGACGGCTTCACCGCGCGCGACTACTTGCCCATGGCCTGCTGCAGCGCAATGATGTGGCGGGCGGTCTGCGAGCGCATCGTGTCGTAGTCGGCGCCACTGAAGCTGCGGGTGGCGGCGACGGTGTAGGGGCTCTCCAGGTCGATGTCCTGGATGTCCTCCGGGAGCTGTGGCGTCATCCGTTTGATCTCGCCCAGCCAGGCCTGCGCCTCCGACACGTCCACGCCCTGGGCGCGCGCGTCAGCCATGGTCTGCTCGAGCGTGGCGATGTAGCGCATGTCGTCGTATCCCTCGCGGAAGGCCTCATAGTGGAGCGTGGAGATCATCCGCGTGGGGTCGTCGGTGTCGGGGAAGGCGTAGCCGAAGTCGAAGCGGTCAGAGTCCGTATCGTCGAAGGGGCTACCGCCGTAGGAGTAGTACATCCACGGGACGTGAACCTCGACCGGCGAGAGCCACATGAAGAGGCCGTTAATGAAGCGGTTCCACTCGGCGCGGAAGAACGAGCCGCGCATGTTGTGGTACATCCAGGCCTCATCGCCGGCCTCGGCGAGCATCTCCGCCATCTCATCCCAGTCGTGACCCGCCTGCAGCCAGCTCTCCAGGGAGTGGCCGTTGATGCAGCGCACGTCGATCCACGGGTCGGACCGCTCCATCTTGTCCTCCCAGCGCCCGGGGCTCATCGGGATCGTGATGTACAGCCGGAAGTCTGACGCTCTGCGCACGACTTCCGCGTAGTCGAGGTAGCGCGGCAGTCGCCCGCGGCCGAACACCTCGTCCATATGCGTGAGCAGGAACTCGAACTCCGGATACTCGTCCTCAAGCTGCTTGAGCTCCGTGAAGCACTGCTTGGCAACGGCCAGCAGGTCCTCCTGCTCGGAGACCGGCTCGCCCTCGCCCTGCTCGTCCAGGCCCCCGTGGCCCATCAGGGCGGCGAGGCGCATGAGGTTGTCGTAGATGGTGATCTCGCCGAAGAAGCCGTGCTTGCGCGCCTGATCGAGGGTCGTGCGGATCAGCCCGAAGTCCCAGGTGATGTTCCCGTCATCATCCTGGAGCCACTCGACCGCCGTGTGCCCCTTGATGGTCGTGCACCCATGCGCCGCCATGTCGGCGAACTCCGCGTCATTGACCTCCTGAGGCCGGTCCTGCAGGTATCGGGCCCGGTAGTACATCCCGTAGCGCTTGTTCTGCGGCTGCACCAGCTCGATCGGGTGCACGTGCAGTTGCAGCGCCATCTCCGACGGCTCCAGCCCCTCGGGTTCGACGCGGACCGTGCCCGTGTAGTCGCCCGCCGCCGCGTCTTCGGGCACGTGAACCAGCAGGTAGATCTCCTTGAAGTTGCCCGCGGGCAGCCAGAAGTCGCGGTTGGGGAAGACGAAGCGCGAGACCGTCTCGTAGTTCGTCGGCACGCGCGGCATCCAGTAGCCCTTGCGCATCAGCACGCGGCGGATCAGTTGCACCTGCACGCGGTCGTCCGGGATGGTGCCCGCATCCCCGCTGAGGCCGCCCGCGGTCACGCGGATCGAAGGGAGGTCCTGTGCCGCGCAGAGCGTGAACTGCACCGCCTCGTACTCCCCCGGCGAGGCCTGCATGGCCAGCGCCTCGGGGAAGCGCTCGCCCAGTGGCTCGAGGGCCGGATCGACCTCATCGACGGGGTGCCCGGCGTAGATCGCGTAGCCGTTGGGCGCCTCGGGCAGCTCGAAGCTGAACTCCGCCACCTCAGTGCGCATGGTCTGCATCGTCAGCTCATCCGGCTCCATCTGGCGCGAGAAGGAGGGCGGCGGCTCGATGCCCTCGGCCAGCAGGATGGCGTCGCCGAGGACCGCGACTGCACCGGCCTCATCTCCGGCAACCCGCGCCTCGATGCGCAGCGTCTGCCCGCCCTGCACCGCCATGTCCAGCGGGGTTGGCTCGGCGTCCGCGCTGATGTTGGGCGTCACCGCGCTCTCCTCGCCGTCCAGCGAGAACGCGACCGTGGCCGAGGCGCCCGCGCGGCCGAAGGGGCTCACGCCGAGCACGCCGCGCAGCCTCGCGAAGCCCTCAGGTACCTCGAACTCCACGAAGCCCGGCGCGCGCAGCGCCACCCCCCGGGCATACGCCCGGTTGCCGATGACCAGCGGTATCTCCCGATCGTCGATCGCGGTCTGATGGTCGATGCCCACCACGCCCAGCGCCTGGCCGCGGTCGCTCGGCTCGAGGTCGGTCAGGTACCGGCTCGCCGGCTCGCCGGGCTGGGCGGCCGCAGCGGCGGCGATCTCCTCGGGAGAGCGCGCGATCGAGGAGATGCGCAGCTCGTCGATAGTCAGCGGCCCGCGGCCGAGCGAGAACTCGGGAGGCGCCTCGATCAGGCCGGCGCCGCCCGCTTCCTCCTCCGCCAGCTCACCGTCGGCGTAGATTCTGGTAACGCCGCCCTCCCAGGTGCCGGCGATGTGATGCCAGGTGCCGACCTCCCAGGTGGTGAAGTCCACGTCCACCCGCTGCCAGGTCCACTTGCCCTCCTCCGCCGGCCCCCCCTTGACGGGCATGCCGAGGCGTTCGCCCTGGATCTTGTTGAAGTTCACGTAGTTGCCCTGCTCCTCACTCACCATGCCGAAGAGGCTGGCCTCCTCGGCCTCCGCCAGCTCCTCGGTCCACAGCAGCCAGAACTCGATCGTGCCCGCCGCCAGGTTGATCTTCCCGTCGGCCTTGTAGCTCAGGCTCTTGCCCTCGGGCAGGAAGAGGGCGTTGCCGAACCTGCCCTCGACCAGCTCGGCCTCCCCGCTGACGCCCGCGCGCCAGTCGCCGGCGCAGTAGTCGGGCAGCAGCCCGTCGTCGAAGCTCGCCTTGAAGGTGGTGTACGCATCGATGGCCGTCTGCGCCCACCCACAGGCGCCCAGCAGCCCAAGCGCGAGACAGATCCCTGTTGTGCGCATGAAGATGCCTCCCTGTCAGGTGCCCGGACCGGGTCATCCCGGCCCGGTCTGCGGCTCGTGGTATTAATTCGCGGGGCGCCCCGTGAGGCCTGCATGCTCTCCGGGCCTGCGCTCACCGGGAGGCCCCACCACGCCATGAGGCGAACAGTGGGGTGCCCGGCCCGCACCGGTCGGCAGGAGTCGATGGGCATGCAGCCACTTTGGACCGACCCGGACGAGAGGCCCCGCGCGAACGCGCTTCGCGTGGTCGGCGTGGTGCTGCTGATCGCCGGCCTCGGGGCGAACATCTGGCTGGTGGTCGCCTCGGCTCAGAGCCACTCGTGGCGGCTGGCGGTG
The DNA here is from genome assembly GCA_029820945.1 of Candidatus Zipacnadia bacterium. Taxonomy (GTDB): domain Bacteria; phylum Armatimonadota; class Zipacnadia; order Zipacnadales; family UBA5352; genus JALGUJ01. The sequence goes on from JALGUJ010000026.1 coordinate 30,726, forward strand.
CTGATCCTGTCGCCGGGCGCAATACTGCTCTTCTCCGCCTTTCTTGCCGAGAACACGCCGTCGATGCGCGGCTGCCTGAGCGTCTTCGCCGTGCTACTGGCGTTCGTGGCGGCATTCTGGGCATACGTGGGCGTGGCGGTCGCACTGAGCGCCGACGGCAAGCCGCCCGCGGCGGTCGAGGACGCCGCGCCGGAGGACCAGGGCGGGGCCGATGTGCCCGAAGCGGAGTGATGCGACGTGCCGCAACCCAACATCCTGCTGATCGTCGCCGACGACATGGGCTACGGCGACTTCGGCATCTTCAACGAGGGGCTGACGGAAACGCCGGCCCTCGACGCGCTGGCGGGCGAGGGCGAGCTCCTCACCCAGCATTACGCCGGCTCGTGCGTCTGCGCGCCGTCGAGGGCGGCGCTGCTGACGGGCCGCTATCCGCACCGCACGGGAGCCATCGATACCCGCGAGGCGCGAGGGACCGACCGCCTCGGCCTGTGGGAGACCACGCTCGCGGAGCTGCTGGCGGCCGAGGGCTACGCCACCGGCCTGGTCGGCAAGTGGCACCTCGGGGAGCTGGACGAGCGCTACCTGCCGCAGGCGCGCGGCTTCGAGGAGGTGTGCGCCTTCCGTGGCGGCTGGCAGGACTACTGGGACTGGTGGCTCGACTACGGCGGCGGCTGGTTCCGCAAGTCAGATGGGAGCTACCTGACCGACGTGCTCACCGACGAGGCCTGCGGCTTCCTGCGGCGGCATCGCGACGAGCCGTTCCTGCTCTACCTGGCCTACAACTGCCCGCACACGCCGCTGCAGGCCCCTGAGGAGGACATCGCGCCCTTCCGCGAGCGCGCAAGCGCCCGTGAGGGCGTCAACGACGCGGTCGCGACCCTCTACGGCATGATCCGGCGCATGGACCGGGGCATCGGGCATGTGCTTGAGACACTGGGCTGGCTGGGCCTCGCCGAGGACACGATCGTGCTGTTCACCTCGGACAACGGGCCGCAGTTCGGGAGCGAGCTGGGCAGCATCGAGCGCCACAACTGCGGCTTCGCGGGCCACAAGGGCAACGTCTACGAGGGCGGGATCCGCGTGCCCATGCTGGTGCGCTGGCCCGGCGGCCTTGAGCCGGGCCGCTGCGACGAGATCACGCATTTCTGTGACTGGCTCCCGACGCTGCTTGCCGCAGCCGGCGCGGAGGTCCCGCAGGAACCGCCGCTGGATGGCGCGAACATTCTCCCGGTGCTGCGCGGGGAGGCGGGCGAGGTGCCCGCGCAGCGTTTCTGGCAGTGGAACCGCTACCGGCCGGTGGTGCACTGCAATGCCGCGATGCGCGATGGCGACTGGAAGCTGGTGCGGCCCGTCATGCGCGAGGCGATGAAGACCACGCCGGAGGACCATCAGGACGACCACGACCTGCGCGACAGGCCGGGCTATCTGGGCGAGGTGACCAACCGGACGCCGCCGGGGCGGGACCTGTCCGATGCGCCGCCGGCACAGCTCTTCAACATCGCTGACGATCCGCGCGAGGAGAATGACCTCGCCGCCGATGAGCCCGAGCGTAGCGCGCGCATGCAGCGGGGGCTTGAGGCGTGGTTCGAGGAGGTCGAGGCCGAGCGGCTTGCACACGGCGCGCGGCCCGGATAGCCAGGGAGGAAGATGCCATGACGACGGTGATGGAGCTGGCGCTTGAGTGCCCCCGGTGTGGCGGGGCGTTCGTGACCAACGCCGTCATGTCATGCGGGAACGCCGGCCAGGACACCGACTTCCGCCCGCACTACTGGGGCACGAACCCACTGCCGCACTTTCTGCACCGCTGTCCCTTGTGCCGCTTCGTCGGGTCGCAGGAGGACTTCGAGTTGCATGAGGGCAGCACCGAGGGGCTGCCGGTGGACGAGGCCGGGCCGGGAGCGGGCCGGTACGCGGACGCCGCGGGGCTGGCCGAGCGGGAGGGCGAGTCCCTGAAGACCGTCGCCGACCTCTACCTGCGCGCCGGGTGGTGCGCCCGCGTGGCCGGTGACGAGGAGGCCGAGCAGCGCAATATGGGCCGCGCCGCCGCCGCGTTCTCGAGAGCGCTGGAGATCGGCGAGGTCAGGCAGTCCGACGCGGCCGTCATCACCTACCTCGTGGCCGAACTGCACCGGCGCTGCGGCAGGTTCGGTGACGCCACCGCCTGGTTCGAGCAGGCCGCCTCGGTACCCGCGGACGAGGAGCGAGCGCACTGGCTGCCCGCGCTCCTCGAGCGGCAGCGGAGACTGGCCGAGGAGGAGGACGACGGGGACGCCGAGATCCCGGACCAGGACCAGTAAGCATGGGGCACGGTCCGCCCGGGCGAGTGGCGGAATCGGGTGTTGCGAGGCGAGATGCGCGCGCCGCCTCACTGCGGCTCCGGCAGCTCCAGGTCCGACGTCCACCCGCCCGGCTGCAGCAGCTCGTCGAACCACGGACCGGGGCCGTCGTTGATGTGCCGGCGCATGGCCGCGACCTTTAGCTCGAGCAGGTACCACAGCGGCGCGCGCAGCATGAAGGTCGTCTCGATCCCCGACGTTGCCGGAATAAGCCTGGACGGGCTCTCCCGCAGTAGCTCGGCGAACTGCTCGGCGTTGGCGATCTCATCCTCGATGGCGGCGCGCAGCCGCCCGACATGCCCGCTGCGCACGGGATACTCGCGATTCTCGGCGAGGCACGCGTGGATGGCCTCCTGCACCTGCAGCAGGTTCCGCTCGGTAGTGAGCGCGTGGTTCATGCACCGAACGCGGTCGCGCACATCGCGGCAGGTCTCCGAGAGCTCAGCGCAGGCATCGAGAGCCTCCACGGCCTGCGCCAGTCTGGGCAGGAGCTGCTCGTCGTAGCGCCCCAGCGCCTCGTGCGCCTCGTCATCTCTCACCATGCGCGTCCAGCCCTTGAAGAAGTGATCGAACCACGCCGGGTCGGTCCTCCCGACGGTGAACTCGAACTCCCGGTACCAGCCGTAGTCCTCGTACTCCAGCAGCGCCTGGTTGGGCACCAGCGGCTTGACGAGCCTGCGCCAGAGCGTCCGGCCGGAGACGAAGGTGACCGTCCAGGCGAGCACCTGGTACTCGCGGAAGACGCGGTCGCACAGCCGCCAGGCGCTCAGCAGTGCCCGGGCCTGCTCCCCCGAGCCGGTCCACTGCTCGGCGTGGCGCTCGATCAGCTCCTCCACGTCCAGCGCGCTGCCCTGGCGGACGAAGGCGCGGATGACCTCGTTGTTGATGTAGTTCGGCACGAACACCTCGGTCTGCACGCCGCCGCGCAGGATCAGGTCCCGGACCTTACCTCGCTGCTGCGCATCGGCAAGCTGGTCGTAGGCCAGGAACGGGAATGGGAAGCCCAGCATCGGCCCCAGCGGCTTCCAGGGGTTGGCGATCTCCTCGAGCTGGACCTGCGGCTCGATGCCGTGCGCGCGGATGCGCTCGATGGGCGTCCAGTCGCGCAGCCCCCGCCGCAGGCGCTGCCTGTCGGGCGCGACGGTGTAGCTGGCGCCGATGTTGTCCGGAAGGGCCTCGCAGATCGCCTCGACCTCCTCGGCGCCGAACCACGACAGACAGATCGTAAGCTGCAGATCGGGGTTGACGGCGCGCCCGGCGTCGCGCAGCGCGGTCATCAGACTCACGACGCCGTCCTCGACCGGGCGGTGGCGCGCGCCGCGCGGGCCGTTGGGCCCGGCGTAGAGCCGCTGCGCCCAGGGGAAGCCGGCGCAGCTATCCTGCGACCAGACCGAGAAGAGCCCGAGGTCCGGCAGCTCCTCCATCAGCCGCGCCATCATCTGCGCGTAGTGCTCGCGCACCAGCGGGTGGTTGGGGTCGGGCGCGAACTCCGGCTCCGCCGAGTAGTCCGAGCAGTCCACGCGCGCCCCACGCAGCTCCGGGTACCTGTCGAACAGCCGCTCCGGCCACGCGCGCGGCTCGAAGGCCACGAATCTCGGCGTGAGGCCCCAGTAGCGGGCCAGGTCGGCGGTCTCGCGCAACCGCGCGAGGTTCCGCTCCAGCAGCTCGCGCGGGTAGGTCCCGCGCGTCAGGTCCGACTCGACGAACATGTCCAGCGCGGCACAGTAGATCGACCACCACGGGTACATGTCCTCGTGCACGCGGCGCTCCCTGACCTGGACGGGCACCACGTCGGCCAGCAGGTTGACCTCCAGCGTCTCCACGCCGATGCGCACCAGGTCGGCGGCGTGGCGCTCCATGTCGAAGCCGTCGGCCATGCGATGGAAGCCGGCCGACCAGTCGTCGAACTCCACGGCCAGGGACGTGAAGGCGCGCGTGCGCAGCTCCGGCTCCGGCGGCGGCTCGCGCCGTAGCAGGCGGTCCACCACGTCGAGGGTGGCGCGGGCGGCGGCCAGCGGCGATGAGCCGGTCACCACGCGCCCCCCGGCGGGGGTGGCGCACATCACCTCCCACGTCCGGTCATCCGGCGCGCGGGCTATGGCCTCCCCCGCGTCCGGGCACATCGCGGCGAACTCGGGCGGGCCCACGTTCAGCGCCTGCGGGTCCGGCGCCTCCTGGATCGCGACCGCCAGTCCCAGCCGCTGAGCCGCATACTGCGCCGCGGTCATGTGCGGCGGTGATGCGTGCGCCGCGACGACGACCAGCTTCGGCAGGCTCTGCGGTGACATCCTCATCACTCCTCGCGTTCGGCCCAGCGTCGGCCGACGTAGAATGGTCGCGTGCGATATGCGCCCTCAATCCGCGCCGTGATGGCGTTGTCCTCGGGCGAGATCGTGCCGATGACCTCGCGGGTGAGCAGATCGACGACCTCCGCACTCTCGGCGACCGGCAGCCGCGCCGTGACCTGCGCCGGCCCCATGTGCTCGAACTCGGCCAGCAGCACCAGCATCTCGTCTGCTGAGCGAATCGCCGAGACGTGGCCGCCCTCCGTCTCGCAGACCGCCCCCTCGACGATCTCAGAGCGGGCGATGATGTCCTCGACCGGCGCGCAGACCCGCGCCGCGTTGGCCTGTGAGAGCAGATCGCCGGGCGACAGGAACCAGGGGGTGTAGTAGGCCGAGCCGATGGCGCCGCTGAAGAGCGCCTCGAGCGTGGCGTCGAAGAGCATGGGCGGCGGCGCCTCACCGTCCCAGGTTGCGGTGCCCGGGGAGGTCCACAGGAGCACCGGGACCTCGGCGTTGGACGGCTTGTGCCGGCGCACGATCTCCGCGGCGGCCGGCGGCCACGCGCCGGCGTAGAACTCGGGGTTGGAGATCTGCGCGCCGTCGGGCCAGAGCTTGTCGAAGTCCAGAACGTTGTGGTAGACCCAGCCCGGCCCGCACTGGTAGTAGCCGATCTTCGGGTGCGGCAGCCCCATCTCGTCCGCGGCGGCGTTCAGCGCGCCGGCGATGTCGCGCGCCATCTCGGCGAACAGGTCCGAAGCCAGGTCATTGGGCTCGACGCCGCGCTCGGCGGCGATCGCGCTGCAGCGGGCGCACTCACCCAGCCCGCGACCGGCCGGACCGAAGCACTCCACGTCGAACAGGACGACCTCCGGCTTGCGGTAGCGGAAGCGCTGGACGAGCCGCTCGATCTCCCTCCGGTAGTACTCCCCCCGGTACGAGAGGCACAGGCTCTTCCTCGGCGGGTCGGTCTGCATGTACGCCTCGGCGAAGTCCGGCTCGCCGCCCCAGAGGTGCTCCATGATGTGGAAGGGCGAGTCGATCATGCACAGCTTCAGACCGGCGGTTCGAGCCTGCTCATCGATCCACCGCTGGCCCTCGGCGGCCTCCGGCTTCTCAAGCGCGCCGGGGGTCTCCCATGAGCCGACCGAGGCGTGCGTGAAGCCCAGGTGCGGGAAGACCTCCGGCTCACCCGGCCAGTTCATCTGCATGCCGAGGCCCGTCCAGCCCAGCGCGAAGAAGAGGTGTTCCAGCGGCGGCGCCTGCGGGATGGAGATCCCGATCAGCGGGAGCGACTGCCACGGCTGCTCGCCGCCGTCCCACTCGGCGTGGAAGTACATCGGATCGAGTTCGTCGGAGAATGCCTGCACGTAGAACCAGCGCAGGTAGTGCCGTCCGCCCTCGAGCGTCAGGTCGTACTCGGTGTACGCGCGCCCATCGCGCTCGACCTCGCTGCGCGCCAGGTCCTCGTCACCGGCCCAGGAAAGCTCGACCGCCTCTGGAACCGCGATCCGGTAGGTCACCGCCCCGGACGCATCCTCGCGCGAGTCGCGCACCATGAGGGTGAAGCCGCCCGCGACGTTGGTCGGCACCTGCAGGTAGGGCAGAGGATACAGAAGCTCGACGCCCTCCAGAACCAGCTCGACCTCCTGAGCGGGATCGAGATCGACCGTCTCCGGATCGTGTTCGCCGGCCATCACCGCGATCTCGTCCATGGCGATGTAGGAGCTGTCGAACCACATCTGCAGCCCGACGTAGCGACCGCGCGTGCGCAGGTCGCCGAAGTTGAAGCTGTGGGTGTGCGGGTCGCCGGGTGCGAAGGCGCTGTCCGATTCGGGCAGGTCGAAGAGCGTCCCCTCCTGGTCCGCGTACACGCGCTTCGAGATGCTGTCCACGCGGTGCCAGGTCTCCTCGTCATCGCTCACGTAGACATCGAAGCGGCGGGGGTAGCGTAGCCCGCCCTGGTAGGAGCCGCCGCCCTGCACGTGCGCCACGACCGCATCGATGGCCTGCACCTCGCCCAGGTCGATGACCACCATCGCGGGCGGCTCACATCCGCGCCAGCCCACCGCGTCCTTGGAGTACCAGATGTGGTCGCCGCCGCGGATCTGCCCGTCGGTGAGCTGCGTGGCATCGCCCTCGTCGCGCGTCGCGCCGTAGTTCGGCTCGCGGACGTATCGGTAGGGGCGGCCCAGCGCCAGGTTCTCGCCCACGGTCAGCTCCTCCCAGGTGTCGTCCAGGCTGATCGCCGGCCCGCGCCGCGGGAAGTCGTTGCGCTCCGGCTCCAGCAGCTCGGCGGGCGGGATCTCGATGATCGGCGCCTGCGCGCTCGCGGCGCAGGTTGCGGCCAGCAGCAACATTCCGGTGAAAAGCAGCATCGTCGCGCCCCCTCGGCCGTGATCAGCTCCTGATCCAGTCCGCCCAGACGCGCGGGTCATAGGTGCCGGCGTGCAGCCGGTAGCAGCCCCACTCCAGGGCCTTGGGCTCGCCGTCGAGGTCCAGGGCGATCACGGTGCAGTCGGGGTCGGGCGGCAGCTCGGGCAGCCCGCGCAGGTACACGTGCTCGCCATCGCGCTCGACCCGCACCTCGATGTCCTCCCGGCCGAGGACGCGCGCGCCGCGGATGGCATTCGCGAGACCCGCGAGGTGGAAGGTCTGCCCCTGCCAGTACTTGACCCACAGGTAGAGCGTCTCGCCTCGTTGCGTCATGTCGCCGAAGACGAGGTGCTCGAAGAGCGCGTTGGCGCCGGTAGTGCCGTAGATCGCCTCGGCGTTGCATTCGGTGAAGCGGCCCAGGCCGGCGAGCTGCTCCTTCGCGCGCTGGGGGAAGGCGCCGTCGCCCATCGGTCCGAAGTTCAGCAGCAGGTTCGCGCCCTGCCCCAGCGCCTCGGCCATCAGGTAGACCAGCTCGGCGGTGCTCTTGTAGTGCCCGTCCCACCTGACGTAGCCCCACCAGCGGTGCTGGTTGATGTCGCACACCTCCCACGGCACATCGACCTCTGAGGCCTGGATGCGCCGCTCGCTGGAGGCGATGTAGCCCGGCCGCTCGTTGCGGTAGAAGGGGTTGTCGGTATACTGCGGCGGCCGGCCGTGCAGGCGGTCGCCGGTGATCATGGCCTCCGGCTGCAGCTCCCGGATCATGTCATCGATCTCCAGCGGGCGCCAGTCGTCCTGCAGCGGCCAGCGGCCGTCGAACCACATCAGGTCGATCCGCCCGTAGTTGCTGCACAGCGCCCTGATGTCCTCGTGGACCTTGCCGATCAGCTCCTCCAGCTCGCCCTCATCGGCGTCCTCCCCCTCGAACATAACGGGGAAGCACCAGTCCTGAAGCGAGTAGTAGATCCCCACGCGCAGGCCGGCGTCGCGGCAGCCCTCGACGTACTCCGCGATCAGGTCCCGGCCCGGGCCGGTGTTCGGCGCATCGAACTCCCGGCCGGGCGAGTCGAAGAGGCAGTAGCCGTCGTGGTGCTTGGCTGTAAGCACCATGTAGCGCATCCCGGCGTCGCGGGCCATCCGCGCCCACTCGTGCGCGTCGAAGTTCGGGACGGTGAACTCGTCCGCCAGCTTCCGATACTCGCTGGGCACGAGGTGCTCGCGGAACATCACCTGCTCCCCGCGGCCCAGCAGCGAGTAGATGCCCCAGTGCAGGAACATGCCGAACTTGGCCTCGTTGAACCACGCGTAGGGATCACTGCGGTGCTCGGGCATGCCGGTCACCTCTCGCATTCGTGGTCGGAGGGGCCGCATGAGAGGCGATCCCGAGGGGATCGCAGCGAGGTCGGCCCAACTCGGTCGTGGCCGTGGGTCACGACCTGCGCAAGGGCCGTGTTGGACCGACCCCCTCCGCGCGACTGGCCGAGCGCGCTGCGCTCATGTGCTGTCGCCCGCCGTCGTGCGGCCCCTCCAACGGCAGACCGCGCGTGGAGTGCTACTGGGCCGACCGCACGCTCAGTGCCTGCGCGGGGTCAAGGGAGAACCAGCCCGGGATCTCATCTCCCAGGTCGACCCACACGTCGTCCACCACGCCGGTCTCGGCCTCGGAGATGACGAGCTTCCACATCCCGGCATCGCCGGCCCCCACCGCGATCTCCTTGCGGTCAACGGGCATCTCCACCGCCCGGAAGCTCTCGACCTCGCGGCCGTCAGGGGCGTAGAGCGTCGCCAGCGCCGTCTCGCCCGGAGGCGTCGCCTGCAGGGTCAGGCGGAACGACGGGCAGCCCGGCGGGACCTCGAAGTAGAGCGGCGTGACCTTGTTCAGCAGGTGCAGGCCCTTGCTGTCCACGGCACCAGAGACCGCCCACGCGCCGCCCTCCACCTCCACCATGTAGGTCGCCGACCCGCCTGAGATGACCAGGTGGTAGTGAGGCGAGCCGACGGCATCCAGCTCGATCGGCACCTCGGCGCTCATGATCCCCGCCGAGATCTCGGCGCCGTCCGCGCCGTGGACCGTGTACTGCACGAGCTTGCCGCGCGTCGTGATGCGGCTGAAGCTGACGGTGGCCTGGTCCTCGAGGGGCAGGATGACGATGTGCTGGTCGCCGCGCAGGAGGAACACCTGCTGCTGCTCGGCGTTCGGCACCTCGTCCACGGGCGCGGCGGCGACCTCCGTCACGGCCGCACCACCGTGGCGGCGGTCAGGCCGGAAGGCCAGCGATCCCTTGCGCTCGGCGAACCAGGCGAAGAAGTCGGCGTCGGGCATGTAGAAGCTCGAATCGGTCGGGTCGTCCAGCAGGTTGAACTGCCGCAGGTTCCAGTGCAGGAGCGTCAGGTTCCAGCCCAGCCACTGGAGGCGCTGCGTGGCGTTGGGGTCGGCCACCTTCGCCTCGGCCGCGCGGTAGAGCCGCTCCATCTCCGCGAAGTTGCGGGCGTACACATCCTCCATGATCTTCGGCGTCAGCACGTAGCGGGCGTCCTCGTTCTCGAGGAAGTGCCGCTTGACCTCGGCATCCAGCATGCGGTACATCTGCTCGACCTCGTCCGAGCCCTCGGCGTAGCAGCGGTCCATGAACTCCTCGAAGACGGCCTCGACGTCTACCTCGGGGTCCCAGGCGAGCTTCGCCAGCAGGTAGTTCGTCGGAGCGCCGGTGCCCCAGGACTCCTGGCCGTAGACATAGACGCCCTTCATGTTGGCATCCTTGAGGCGGGGGTACAGGAACTGGAGGATCTCCAGGCCGGGCGGGCAGGGCGCGCCCGCGTCGTTCGCCATCGAGGTCGGCAGGTCGTAGTACGCGATGTTGCCGGTCACCTGCGTCCACTGCTCGGCCAGGCTCTCCCAGGTCTCGCGCAGCTCCGGGCGGAAGAGCGTGTAGCCGTAGTCGAAGCTGGGCGCCCACACCAGGAAGACGTTCGGCTGGAGCTCGATGGGCTCTGTGGGCGGATAGACGTAGGCGGCGTAGACGTAGCCGGCCAGGACCTTGTCGGGGTAGACCTCGCCGACGATCTTCGCGACCTCGTTGTAGAAGTGCAGCACCGCCGGCGTGACCGACAGGTTGCCCTCCGGGTCCTCCTCATACAGCGCAGCGCAGTCCGGGCACTGGCACCAGCCGCCCGAGTCGGAGGGCGAGAGCGAGTAACACGTCGCCTCCGGACGCGCGTCGAAGTAGTCGATGATGCGCTGCGCAAAGGCCGCGATGAGTCCGGGGTTGGTCAGACACAGCTTGTATCGGCCGGTGGGTGGCACGCGCTGGCCGTCGAACTCCGGGAACCAGTCGGGGTGCTCATCATACAGCTCCGCCGGGATCGTGCGGCGGAAGTTGTGGCCGTGCGAGAGGTAGAGGCTCCAGCCCAGCTTCTGGCGGGCCCACCACTCCTTGACCTCGGGCTCGTCCTCCTGAGTGTATGGCACACGGCGGTTGAGGAAGAACGGGGCATCCGTCATGTCCGTCTCGGGCACGGTGATGGTGGTCATCTCGGGCACATCGTCGCCGTATTCGCCCGGCATCAGCCAACGCACGCCCACGAACTCCTCGAGGAAGTGGCAGACGCCGTTGCGCGTGCCGTGGGAGCTGCCGCCCTGCGCCGTGTGCTCGCCCTCGCCGGTGTCCGGCCCCGCGATGAGCACGTTCCCGTCCCGGGTCATGAGGCGGAAGCCCTCGACCGGCACGTCGGCGAGGGCCAGGCCCGCGGCGGCGCCGAGTATGATGGCGGGCTGCGCGGGCTCGGTCACTATCGGCAGCGTGGCGCCGGATGCCTGCGCGATGTATGTCTGCAGGTCCTGTGCGGCGGCAACGACTGAGGTTGGTGCGTCTGCCGCGTGAACTATGCTGAACTCGCTGCCGCCGTCCTGGACGATGGTGACGGGCGCGCAGCTCGCGCAGATGGCGGTCGATGCGATCAGGGCAACGACGAGCAGATTCCGGTTCATGGCAGACCTCGCTTCCGTAGTGATAGGCGTGGACTTGCTATTTCGCGCGGCCGAGGCGTGAGTCCTGCGGGGAGGGGCGCGGGCGGTCGGGAGTGAAGATGCCGGGGCAAAACCAGAAGGGCCGGGCTGACCTCGGGGCGAGCGAACTGCACTCGACCGTCAGGGCGGCCTGTCCGAACGACGCGGGAGCGAATGCAGATGCCCGACACGCCGAATATCCTGCTGCTCTTCACCGACCAGCACCGCCTCTCCGCGGTGGGATGCTACGGCGAGACCGCCTGCCGGACGCCGAACATCGACCGGCTCGCCGCCGAGGGCGTGCGCTTCGAGACCTGCTACACCGTCTGCCCGGTCTGCTCGCCCACGCGCGGCACCATCATGACGGGCCGGTACCCGCACACGCACGGGATCTGCTCGAACGTCGGGAACCTCGGCAGCTCGGTCCATGAGCTGCCGGACCGGCCCGAGCTGCTGTCGCGCCGCTTGCAGGCAGCCGGCTACCGCTGCGGCTACACGGGCAAGTGGCACCTCGGCACCGATCGCGACCGAGCGTACGGCGCGTCGAACCGGCCGTCCCTGCCCAGCACCGTCGGGTTCGAGGGCCAGGACTTCCCCGGCCACGGCGGAGGGGGCTTCCGCTACCCCGAGTACCAGGAGTATCTCGCCGAGCACGGCCTGGAGCACCGCCTGCTGGAGTGGCCGGAGGAGAGGCCGATGCCGGTCCCCGCAGGCGAGCTGGCCGGGCCGATCGAGAGCACCGTGCCGTACTTCCTGGCCGAGAACACCATCTCGCTGGCCGAGCGCTTCCGCACGGACGGTGACCCCTGGTTCATCTGGCACAACAACTGGGGGCCGCATGGGCCCTACTACGCGAACAGTGACTTCGTGGACCTCTACCGCGACGTGCAGATCGAGCCCTGGCCGAACTACGAGTGGCCCGCGCGCACCATACCCGGTCCGCACCAGACCAAGCTCCATCCGCAGGCCGAGCGGCTCTCCTGGGCCGACTGGGCGGAGATGCTGCGCTACTACTACGCGTTTACGAGCCTCATCGACGACCAGTTCGGCCGCATTATCGACTACCTGCGCGAGTCTGGACAGCTCGACAACACGCTGATCATCTTCACCTCCGACCACGGGGAGACGTGCGGCAGCCATGGCGGTCTGACCGACAAGGGCTGGCACCACTTCGAGGAGACCCATCGCGTCGGCATGATCGTGCGCTACCCCGACGGCTCCCACGCGGGCGAGGTGCGAGAGGAGTGGGCGTCAAACGCGGACGTCTACCCCACGATCTGTGACGCCGTGGGCGCCGACTGTGAGGCCGAAAGCCTGCACGGGCGGTCGCTGCTCCCGCTTGTCGAGGGGGAGGCCGACGACTGGCGCGACTTCTCAGTGACCGAGTTCCACGGCGTCAACAGCGTCTCGATGAGCCAGCGAACGATCCGCGAGGGCGATCTCAAGTACGGCTGGAACTGCGCGGGGGAGGACGAGCTGTACGACCTGGCGTGCGACCCGCACGAGACGGTGAACGTGCTGCGCCAGCCGGACTACCGCGACGCGGCGATGGCCATGCGCGAGCGGCTGCTCGAGTGGATGCGGGGGACCGGCGACCCGGTGCGGCGCATCTACGAGCGCAGCGTGCTGGAGTACGAGCGGCGAGGCTAGTGCAGGCTGAAGCGGCCGCGCAGCTCGCGCTTGAGGACCTTCCCGATCGCTGAACGTGGCAGCTCGCGCATGAAGTGAATCTGCCGTGGCACTTTGTAGCGCGCCAGGTGCTCGCTGCAGTGCTCGATGATGCGCTGCTCGTCCGCCTCGTGGCCCTCATGGACCTCGATGAACGCGCCTACGACCTCGCCGCGCAGGCGCGAGGCGCAGCTCACCACCGCGACGTCGCGGACCTCCGGAAGTAGCCGAATGACGTCCTCGACCTCGCGCGAGTACACATTCAGGCCGCCGACGATGATCATGTCGGTCTTGCGGTCAACGATGTAGATGTAGCCGTCTTCATCCACGTGGCCCAGGTCGCCCGTGTAGAGCCAGCCGTCGCGGATGGTGTTGGCGGTCTTCTCCGGGTCCTGCCAGTAGCCCAGCATCACGTTCGGGCCTCTGACGCAGATCTCGCCGATCTCGCCCACCTTCATCCTCTGGCCGCTCTCGTCGCGGATCTCCACCTCCACGCCGGGCAGGGGCGGTCCGACGGAGCCTATCTTGCGGCTCTCCCGCGTGCGGTTGACGCTCACCACCGGAGAGGCCTCCGTCGGCCCGTAGCCCTCCAGCAGCGTGGTCTCGTAGCGCTCCTCGATGATTGGCGTGAGCTCCCGCGGCAGCGCCGCGCCGCCGGAGATGCAGAGGCGCAGGCTCGACAGGTCCGGGCTCCGCTCGGTCTTCAGCGCGGCCAGGACCGCGAACATCGAGGGCACGCCGCAGAAGATGGTGGCGTGTGTTCGCTCGATCTCCTCAATCACCGGCAGCGGCTCGAAGCGCGGCACCAGCACGAGACTCGCGCCCACCACGACCGGAATGACCATGTTCACGGTCGCACCAAATGCGTGGAACAGCGGCAGCACGCCGAGGAAGATATCGTCCTCGCCCATGTCCACCGCCTCGATCGAGGCGCTCGCGTTGGAGACGAGGTTGGCGTGGGTGAGTTGCGCGCCCTTGGGCCGGCCGGTGGTTCCGGAGGTGTACAGGAGCGCGGCCACCTCGCCCGCGTCCGGCGGCTTCGGCAGCGAGGTGGTGTCCGCCGCCATCAGCGCGTGGAAGTCCACGGCGGCATCGGGCAGCTCCTCTCCGCTGACGATCAGGTGCTCCACGCGGTCGCATGCGCCCGCCGCAGCGACGGCGAGAGGCGCGGTCGGCTCCAGCGCGATGACAGCCCTGGAGCCCGAATCGCCTGCGATGTGGATGGCCTCCTCCGGAGCCAGCACCGGGTTGATCGGCACCACGCGTGCGCCCAGGCGCACCGTCGCCATGTAGCTGAGCACGAACTGCGGGCAGTTCGGCAGCACGAGGGCCACGGAGTCTCCGGGACGGATCCCAAGCTCCATCAGCCCCGCCGCCAGCGCCTCCACCGCGCCGGCGACCTCCGCCCAGGTCATGGTGTGCTCCCCCGCGATCAGGGCGGTGCGGTCGGGGTGGGTGCGGGCGGTCTGCTGCAGCGCAACTGGAAGCGAGTCCGTGGCGGCTCCCTCCTCCTCGAACGCCTTCACGAGAGCGGTTCGCCGCCTTCCGTGGCCGAACCTGCCCGGCGCTCACCCGCCCAGGAACCGGCGCCCGAACTGCTCGCCGTGGTCGAAGAGCGCGTCGATGTTCGCCATCGGGGTCTCAGGGAGGATGCTGCTGGTCGAGGAGAGCACGTGGCCCCGCCCGCGCCCGGCAACGGTAAACGAGCGCTCAACTGCGCGGCGGACGTCCTCGGGCGTGCCATGTGGCAGCGTCGAGGTCACGGAGACGCAGCCCCAGACGCCGATAGGCCGGCCGTCCGGCGCCGTGAGCGCGCACATGTCCTCCCAGCGCGGCCCATGCTCCTCCTCAAAGCCCTGCAGGCCGATGATGCCCAGATCCAACAGGTCGGGCAGGATCGTCCGGATGTCGCCGTCGCAGTGCCAGATGACGCCGATGCCCGCCTCGATCAGCGGCTCCATCGCCCACTTTAGCGCCGGGAAGTACAGCTCGCGCAGCATTCCCGGCGACATCAGCGGCCCGCCTGAGCCGCAGATGTCCTGGCCGGAGTAGACGAAGGGCGCGAGGCCATGGCGCTCGATGGCCTCGACGATGGCCCTGTTCGTCAGCCGCGCCACGGCCGCGGAGTGGTGGTAGTAGCGGCGCATGGCGTCGGGGTAGAGCCCGGCGGCGGCCAGGTAGTTCTCGTAGCCGAAGCGCGTGTAGCCGCCCATGAAGTCGGCCTGGCCAAAGTGGTCGATGACCAGCACGTCCGGCCCGAGCAGGTTCGAGTGCTCGATGATCCGCTGAGCGTAGTCCTCGGCGGCCTGTTCGACGTCGAAGTCGCGCTCGATAGCCTCGTCATCGGGAAGCTGTTCGATCCAGTCGAGCACGTCCTCGGGGGAGCGGAAGCCCGCGGCCTCGTGGCGGCCCGTCTCGTGCATGATCTCGCCGACCTCGAGCCTGCGCTGCTGCTCGCGGGGGAAGTACCACTGCGGCACGAGGTTCGCGCCGACGCGCCGCACGAACTCGCAGAAGCCGGCCTCGGGGTCGCGCCAGTAGTCGCGGCCGATGACGCGGCTGATGTAGGCCGAGTGCGTGACCCAGCAGTTGGTCAGGCACGGGAGCGGCACGTCCTCCCGGTGCAGCGTCGCCAGCGCGACCTCGCGACCGTCCATGGCCTCACCTCGGCGCGGCGTAGCGTGCCCCGGCGTGTTCACCGCCGCAGGCCCCCCTCCCTGCCGCGCAGCGTGGAGGAGAAGCCGCGCGGGATGGGTAATCCTTCCCGACACGACGCCATGACGTCGAAGGGGGCGATCGACGTGAAGCCGAGCGGATGGATGGCCGTTGCTGTGGTGCTGGTGCTGGCCGGCAACGCAACGGACGTGTGGGCGCAGTTCCAGGAGCCGGGGGGAGGGCTGGGCGGTCGCGGAGCGTCGGCCGGACCGGGAGCGCTGCCGCCAGGCAACCCTGCGGAGACAGACGACCCGCGCATCGACCTCGACGTGCGCGGCATGGCGATGAATACGGTGCTACGGCGATTGGAGGAGCACTTCGGCGTGGAGTTGGCCCCGGTCGACGACGCGGCGCTGGAAACGCCGATCACCGTCGCTCTTCGTGGTGTCACAGTTGAGGAGGCGCTGCTCTCGGTCCTCGTGCCCCATGGCCTGGTGGCCGTCAAAGCTGCTGATGGGTACCTGATCCGACCACGGCGTCCGGGCGATGATCCCCAACACCTGGTGGAGAAGGGTGTGCCCCGCATCCCGCTGTCGGAGTGTGCGCAGGCATTGCTCCAGGGACCCGACGACACGCACCGCGGTCTACAGCTCGATGAAGACCAGCCGCAGTTCCGCGCGATCGAGTCACTGACCGAGATGGGTAGCCCCGAGGCGGTTGCGGTGTTGCAGGAGTTCCTCACAACGCATGACAAGAACCGGAAGCTCAAGATGAAGGCCCTGGCCTCGCTGGGCCGCATCGGCAGCGTGGAGGCCGTGGAGGCGGTCGGGACCTTCGAGGAGTGGGCCGCGTCCCGCTATGCCGCTCCGCCGCCCTGGCGTTTCGGTCCGATGGACTACGCCGTCGATCACTTCAGTGGACTCGACATACAGCCTCTAGCCACCTGCGATGGCGACGGCGACGAATGGGCGATCTTCCGCTGGCGGAAGTTTGAGCAGACGGACCTGTGGGCTACGCATTCCCTCGGCGAAGGCCTGTGGGATGAACCTGTGCTGCTAGAGATCGGAGAGGGAACACGGCCCTGGTACGAGGGCACATTGCGGCTGAGCCGCGACGGGGAGCAGTTTGCCTTCTCCACACTCACCATCTTTGACCTGTCTCTGTTCCTCCAGGACGAGGACGAGGACGGGCTCCCTGACCGTGTAGAGATACGGATGCCCACCCAGGTACGTGGCCCCGATACAGATCAGGACGGCACACCAGATGGCGAGGACTCCAACCCTCTGACGCCGGGACAGGCCCCATTGGACGATGCGGCCCAGATCCGGCAGGCCGTGTTCAGCATCATGTTCGCGACGAGCAACTGCCGGCAAGCCATCTGGGTGATCGGCGATGATGAGTGGACTGAGCAGGAGTACCTGGGCTACATGGGGCCGGTGCTCCGCGCGGGACGGGTGAAGGAGGGGCTGGTGAATGTGACGGACATCTCAGTTGAGTTGACCTCACCCACGACGGCCACGGCTACCATTG
>JALGUJ010000121.1 GCA_029820945.1 Candidatus Zipacnadia bacterium
CCGACGCGGACATGATCGCGGCACCGTCTGCGCTGGCCGGGAGGGGCACACCCGCGCCTCAAGGTGAAGGCACGAGGAGTGCCGGACGTGAGTTGCGCTACGGATACGCCCTTTGGCGAGCGGAACGCGCGAGCCTACCTGCGAGTCGGCGGCGTCGAAGGCGACAACCTGCAGCTTCAGGTCGATCTGGCCGGACAGGACGGCAATGTCTGGGAGCACGCGCAACCGGTCGCGGCCGGGGCCCACTACGCGCTGGACCTGGCTGTCCCGGTGGAGCCGATGGTGGTGGACGTGGGCCCGGGACAGGCAGGCCGGTGGCACCTCAGCCACGGCGACCGCGACTGGCCGCCGCTGCGGCTCACGATAGCGGGCATTCCGCCGTTCGTCGCCCTCCGCAATGTAGAGCGCTTCGTGGTCCGATAGCCGGCGCGCGCGCCCGGCCGGCCCCGGTCACACGCCTGAGCCGCCGATCATCTGCCGGGCGGTGCAGGTGGGATTGCGGCGCAACCCGAACGCGGGCAGCGAACGCAGGGCAGGCAAGTTCGGATCGCAGCAGGTCGGCCAGCGGTGCACTGCCTACAGGGCGCCTAGGGCGGAGAAGCGCGAGAGCTGCGCTGAGCATCAGCCGAGCGGCGGCGAAGAGGCTAACCGCGCAGGTCGGGCGTCATGTCGAGTTGCTGCCGGACGCTGCTCCCAGTCACTGCGTATTGTCGACGAGGCAGACCCAGGCAGGGATGATCTGCGGAAGGGAGGTGGCCTCACAGTGGACTTAGCGCTGGTGGTGCTGGTGGCTCCTTCCGATTTGCTGCTGATGATAGTCGCGTTCCGGCTGGGGGCGGTCATCGACCGCCTGCCCACGTCGGAGGGAGGAATCGACGCCGGAGCCGGCGAGGAATGACCGCTGAGCGGCTGGCGCGCGGCCCGGCTTGGGCGCCTGCCCGGCCGGAGGAGAGACGGGTGCCGGAAGAGCCGCACGCCGGGGCGCTACTACAGGTACGAGGAGAACGAGAGGGAGGGAGCCACCGTTGCAGCGTTGGCGATCTTCGCTCCTGCCTGGCTGAGCCTGCTGATGACCTGTTCGGGCGTGTGCGCAGGTACCATGGGGCACCGCCCGCGATGACTCACGTGCACCTGGCTCAGGTGAGTCGGTCGATCTCGTCCAGCGGCCACATTGGCCCTCGCAGATGCCTGAAGTGCAATCTGGTGACATCCGGGTTGTGGATGCCCGGCGTGTCCACCTCGAAGATGGCGCTGGCGAGAGGGCCGTAGTCCGCCCGGAAATGGACCGCGGACTTGAGGCCGATCAACAGGCGATCACGGGGCTCGATCCCCACACAGCGCAGAGCCTGACAGTCATAGGGCTGGATGCGCTGTTCCGTCAGCATAACCTCGACCTCGCCGACCACGAACACAACGGTTCGGCCCATGTCCGCCTCGACGCCTGTGTACATCGGTCCGCGGTTGGCGAAGCGCCCATCTGAGATCAGGCGGACGTATCCGGTCAGCGCCAGCGTCGGCCCATGCCGATCATCGGTCTTGCCTCCGACCCGGAGCGTCACCTGCCGGCCGACCCCGGCCGCGATCGCCTCCGCCACGGCTTCCGGGTCGGCGATGATGGCCACCGTGGAGCGCGGCGCGTTGGCCTCAATGAGCGCCTGGAGCATCACGGTGCCGTCGCAGGGAGCGCCGCCGCCGGGGTTGTCGGAGCCGTCGGCGAGCAGCACCGGCCCCTCACCGCTGCGCAGCGCGTGCTCGATTGCCTCCGCCAGGGGCGTTAACCGGACGCGGAAATCGTCGCGGCGCTCCCACATCGCCCCGGCGATCTCCTGCGCCGTGGTCTCGGCCAGCTCGCCATCGCCATCGGCGGTCACCACCACCGCCGCGCCACAGTCGGCGATGTCCGCAAAGGGGAAGCCGCCGGCTACGGTCACGTTGAGTACGCCCTCACGCCGCTCCGCCTCGTGGGCGAGGGCGATGATGTCGCTCATCGGCGACATCAGCGTGCACTGGCGGGGCGGCCCGATCAGCATCGGCACCTGCGCGAGCGCCCCCACCGGCCGCGCGCGGTTCTCGATTGCCGCCATCAGGAGGCGCGCCGCATCGCGACCGCGCTCGTAGGCGTCCACGTGCGGGTAGGTGTCATACCCGATCAGCGCCTCGGCGTGCTCCACCATCGACGGGCTGATATTGGCGTGCAGATCGAGCGTGGCGATCACCGGAACCTGCGGGCCGACGATCTCACGCACGCGTGCGAGGATGTCGCCTTCGGCATCCTCCAACTGCTCGGTGACCATGGCCCCGTGCAGCTCGAGCAGCACGCCGTCTACCGGCAAGGCCGCCTCCAGCCCCTCCAGCAGCATCGCCAGCACGCGGTCGTACGCGGCCTGCTCAATGAGGCCCGAGGGCTGAGGGAAGGTCCACAGCAGCGGCAGCGCCTCAAAGCCCAACTCCTCAGCGGCGTCGAGGAAGGCTCCGGTGCAGGTGGCCTTGCCTTTGAGGGTCCGCACCACGTCTTCTCCGCTCATCAAGCCGGGGAAGCCGCGACCGCGGAGGAAATCGTCGAAGGTGGTCAGGCCCTCGGCGAAGGTGTTGGTCTCATGGGAGAACCCGGCGACCGCAATGCGTGGCACGTGTCTGGCTCCTTCCGGCGCGTAGCCTGCTTGCCATGACGCCGCCCGTCGGCCCGCGAACGTCTGCCGGCTTTTCTTCCTCGGGCGGCTATTGGCCTCTTCGGGCCGCAGGGAGTTCATGGCAGACAGGGGAGGCCGGAGCAGGCAGGCTGCGGAAGCAGGCCGGAGGCATATCATCGCCCTCGATGCTTTGCCGGACCGAAGCCGTGCGAGGCTGAGCCATGTAGGGGCTCTCGTGCAGGCACGTTCTCCTGGTAGCGCGCGCATCGCGCCATGGGCTTGAGAGGGTGGTCGCAATGCCGGGATGGACACCGACCGCAGTCGCAGCGCTCATCGGGCTGACGGGGGTGGCCGGCGTGGCGGTGGGGGGAGTCGCGGCAGGCTGGCGGCACACCGTCGTGCTGGACGACAGCGGTGGCCTGCGCGCGTGGGGCGAGGGACGGCTGGGACAGCTCGGGAGCGGTGAGTTCGCCACCGTCGATCGACCGGTCGCGGTGGTGGGACCGGGCGGCGAGGGCCGCCTCACCGGCGTCGTCTCCGTATCCGCGGGCATGTTCCACACGCTGGCGATCCGCGAGGACGGGAGCGTGTGGGCATGGGGGGACAACACATTCGGCCAACTCGGCAACGGACGCTGGGGACTCGACGCACACAGCGCGGTCCCCGTGCAGGTGCGCGGTCCAGGCGGTGAAGGCCACCTTCAGGGCGCCGTCGCGGTCCGAGGCGGCCGGGATCATTCCGTTGCGCTGCTCGACGATGGCACCGTCTGGGCCTGGGGCAGCAGGTGTCATGGCCAGCTCGGAGATGGCGTTCGCGACTCCAACCGCTGGAGCACCCATCCGGTGCAGGTGCTCGGGCCCGGTGGCGAGGGTGCGCTCAGTGGAGTGACGGCCGTGGCCTGCGGCGCGAACCACACGCTCGGCCTGCGCGATGATGGAACACTCGTCGCATGGGGCAGCAACCACGAGGGGCAGCTCGGCAGGGGCTGGCTCGGCGAGATGGGCCGCATGTACCGCGTGAGCCTTCAGCTCCCGTGGACCCCCGAGTCGGCCGGGCGCTGGAGCATCGCGCTCGGATACACGTACACGGATTCGAGCCACCTGGATGCCGCGAACCACGTTGAGCTGGTGGATGAGTTCGACGGCCCACCGCTCCTCGTCGTCGAGGGCGAGACCGCCGCCGAGACGCTGACCGGGCAGTTCTCCCGCCGGCGTGACTATGTCGAGATGCAGGGAACGCTGCAGTACCCGTCACATGCGTCGGTGGGGCAGCCCGTCGCTCTCGACCTGTCCGAGCTGCTGATAGGGCAGCATGAGAGGGACAACGACTACGCGCGGGACATCCATCTGCTCCTGAGCAACCGCGACACCGGCGCTCAGGTGAGGCTTAGTGTCGGCGACGCTCTGACTCACGCCAACGCGCTGGCGGCGCCGGTGGTCGGGCCGGACGGAGACGGCGTACTGGACGGCGTTGCCGCGGTGGCGGCGGGCGTCTATCATACGGTGGCGCTGCGCGAGGATGGGAGCGTCTGGTCGTGGGGATACAACGGCACCGGGCAGTTGGGACACGGCACTCGTGAGTCCACCGCCGGCGGCCAGGACCTCTACGTCGCCACCCCGACGCGGATGATCGGAGGCAGGCAGGGCGGCGACTACCTCACCAACATCGTCGCCATCGCCGCCGGCTACGAGAACACATACGCGCTCGACGAGAGCGGATGCGGCTGGGCCTGCGGCTGGAACGTGTACGGCGGCCTCGGCATGGGCGTGGGCCCCAATAGCGCGTACAACCGCGGCAGGATGCAGCCGGTCTCGATGTTGGTGGGCGGCGAGACCGTGCAGGTCGAGGGGCTGGTGGGCATCGCGGCTGGAGCCTATCATGCGCTGGCGGTTGACGCGAACGGTGGGCTGCTGGCGTGGGGGCACAACGGCTTCGGACAGTTGGACGACGGGACCCGCCAGGACCGTTTCGCCCCGGTGCGCGCGCTGGCCCTCTCGGCGGATTCCGCGCCGCCCCCTGCGCGCCATGCTGTCGGGCAAGCCCCGCCCTCGCCTGCGGTTCAGCCACACTTCTCCGCCCCTGACCCCAGCGACGCCGGCGTGCTCAGTGTGCGCGACCACGGCGCCACGGGCGACGGCGCACATCTCGACCAGCAGGCGCTTCAGGCGGCGATCGATGCCGCGCATGGGGCGGGAGGCGGGATCGTGCTGGTCCCCGCAGGCGTGTATCGGACGGGAATGCTGAAGCTCCACAGCGGCGTGCGTCTCCATCTCGCGGAGGGAGCAACGCTGCTGGGGAGCACCAACCGCGATCACTACGAGCGGCAAGCACTGATCGTGGCGGAGGGCGCGGAGCACATCGCGATCACCGGCGCGGGAACGATCGACGGGCACGGGCAGTTCTGCCCGAACCGGGGGTGGCGACACAACATCATCCGGATGGACCGGTGCAGCGATGTCACCATAGAGGGAATCGCGACCACCAACTCCGGCTCATGGACGCAGCACTACGTGCGCTGCACGAATCTCACACTCCGCAACATCCGGGTCAACTCCGTCCGGCCCGGCCGAAACAACGACGGGCTGGATTTCACCGGCTGCCAGGACGTGCTGATCGAGGGATGCACGGTGGTCTCCGATGACGATTGCATCGTCATCAAGAGCACCAACGCCGAACACGCGAATCGCAACATCCGCGCGGTCAACAACATCGTCTATGCGTATGCCAGCGGGTTCAAGCTGGGCACCGAGACCCGCAGCACTTTCGAGCACATCGTCTGCGACAACCTGCAGGTCTACGGCGGCACCACGCTGGGGCTCTATTCAGTCGATGGCGCCGACATCAGCGACCTGCGCATCTCGAACGTGCACGCCGAGGCATCGCGGTGGGCCCTCGGGATGCGCCTTGGGGCGCGCCTGCGGGCCGCATACTTCGGCGAGGGCGAGGAGCGCGTGCCGGGCCTGCTGGAGGACGTGGTCGTGCGCGATCTCGACATCGAGATGGCGGTTGTCCCCTGGCGCGACGTGCTGCTGAGCCACGGGATCGAGAACGCGGAGCTGGCGCATCAGTTGCGCGTGCGACCGGTGGAGACCAGCTTCATCTGCGGTCTCTCCGAGCACCCGATCCGCAACGTGCTGCTCGAGAGCATCAGGATCGCGCATCCCGGCGGAGGAACCGAGGAGCAGGTGATGATGGAGGTCCCCGAGCGCCCCGACGCCTATCCCGCGGCGGGGATGTTCGGCACATTGCCCGCGTGGGGCCTTTACCTCCG
Source organism: Candidatus Zipacnadia bacterium (assembly GCA_029820945.1). Lineage (GTDB taxonomy): Bacteria > Armatimonadota > Zipacnadia > Zipacnadales > UBA5352 > JALGUJ01. Next base: position 5,902 of record JALGUJ010000121.1, read on the forward strand.
CCACGCGGAGGCCGTGACGCTGCGGGATGTGCGCCTGGAGCTGCGCGGCCCCGATGCCAGGCCGCCGCTGGCGAACGCGGATCTCGCCGAGGAGGACCTCGTCATCGACGGTCTCTCGGTGCATGAGGCCGGCGCTCAAGAGGACCGATGAGGCGGCCTGACGCCGGCCGCCGGTGGGGCGGAGGGAGGGCGAAGACCGACCGCATCAACCGGAGAGATGATTGGCTATGCGCTCCGTAGATAGGCCGTCCGAGCAGCTTCGCGAGGGCATGGCCTTTCGCGTGCTCATCAGGCCCACGTTCCGCGACATGCAGGCGGACCGCGGCGGGCTGCGCGAGCGGCGCAACCACCGGACAGGAAGGGCGGGAACGCGATGACGCGGCGACCAGGCGGTGCATGCCGATGTCTGGGGGTGCTGAGCGCCGTCCTAATGCTCTGCGCGGCCCTTGCGCAGGGGGAGCCTGAGCCCACCGGGGCAGAGTGGGAGTTGCGCGCGCTCGGCGTGCCCGTCGGGGAGCGTCTCGATGCGGCCCGAGCGATCGCGGGTCGCCGGCCGGTGGTGCTTGCCATCGTGGGGCAGGGGGGAGTGAGCGAGGCGCTGCTTGAGCCCGCGCTGGGCGACCATGCAACCCTCGAGTATCGCGACGGCGCAACCGATCCTGGCACCAACACCCATGACACGGCGGCGGCGCGGGTCATCCTCGACCTCACCTCCCGCCTGGGCGTGCAGGTCAGGCTGCTGGTCTACCAGCCGAGCCTGCCGTTCCGGGACGTTGCCGACGCGATGGCGAAGGCCGGCGGCGAGGCCGACATCGTCGTCTTCTTCCAGTCCTTCTGGGGCCCGGACGCAAGCTGCATCACTGACAGCATCGGCCAGGCCGAGCGCTGCCTGTTCATCTCGCCCTACGTGGCGTACCGGTCCTATCCCACCGGCGCCTGCCCCCAGGCACACTCCGCCAGGCCGTGGGCCGGCGGGCTGGCGCACTTCGTCACGGCCGCCCCCGTCGCGTTCAGAGCTCCCGGACGCGTGTTGGAGCCTCGCAGTGGCGAGCAGGACACGGAGGTCATCAACGTCCTGGCGCCGTCCTACTACGCCAGTGGCGCGGGAGGCACGTGCCCCGCGGCTCAGGTGACGGCCGCGGTCGCCGCCTACATCATCGCCGCAAGCTCCGCCAGGATAGCTCCCCCAGAGGTCGTCGCCATCATGCGCGAGACCGTCGTCCTCGACGAGACGGCACTGGCCGAGCGCCTGGGCTATGACGCCCCGACGGCGGCGGAGCTGGTGACCCAGATCACCACGCTCGCGTCTCCCGAAGAGGGGCAACGGAAGCTCGATGCGACCGGGGTGCTGGACCTGTGGGCGGCCTACGAACGCCTGGCCGCGTCCCGTTAGTCTGCCTGTGGCAGCGTCAGCATGATCTCGGGTGACCGATCCCCGGCGAATGTCCGTCCCTCGGCGTACTTCCAGGCCCCGACGGAGCTGTAGACGCCCTCGTCGGGACCGGCGATCACCCACTCGCCATCGGCGCGCTGTACCGCCAGCGTCAGCCCGCGGAACTTGTAGCAGTCTCCACCCGCGTTCGTCAGCACCACGCGGTTCTCACGGGCGAGGGTGCTCAGCGCCTCCGTCTGCAGCTCGATCACGTGCTCCTGCCAGGCCGCGAGGCGGCCGGTATTGGCCGGGACGTCCGCGATCGGCTTGCCATTGAGCAGGATCTGCTTGCCCGCATACGCCTCCTGCGGGTTGACGTCAAAGACCTCCAGCCGCAGGCGCGCCGCGCCGATGTGCGCAAGCTGCTCATCGCTGATCGTCGCGCTCACGCCGCGCAGGGCGCTTCCGACGTCGGTCGGCGGCAGCAGGCGCACCGAGTACCGCCGCAGGCCCTGCCCAATCGCCCACGGCAAGAGGGCGCCCGAGGAGGAGGGAGTCCGGTCACCGGCCACTGCGTCGCCGATCAGCCATACCTCCATCTCGGCGCGCGGTGGGAACATCGGCGGCGGCTGGCCTGCCGTCACGCGCAGGCGAAGATCATCCGCCTCCTGACTCGCGGGCAGCAGATCAAACGCGAACATGCCCCAGCCGTCGCCATCAGCGCGGCGTGCGGTGAGATTCTCGGCGCCGAGAGAGCCCGACGCACCGAAGCGCTCGACATCGCCCCGCAGGATCACCATCGCCTCCAGCCGCTGATGCTCCACCGCAATGCCGTGCAGCGGCGCGCTGACCTCGACCGTCTGCTCCATGCGCCGGAGCTTCGCGGCGTCCCGCAGGATGCCTGGGCGTCCCGGCAGCTCAGGCCTCGCGGGTGCTTCATCCCACGGCTCAGGGCGCAGCTCGATCAACCACACGCTTGCGGGAGGCAGCGTCAGGTCGTTGTCCGCTCCCGGAGCCAGGGAGTCGAGCCGGCACTGCGCCGGGTAGATCTGCCGCACCGCGAAGGACTCCTGGTGGCCGCCAAGGTAGCCTCTCTCCTCGTCGATGGGCAGCCGCAGCCTCATGGCACGGTGGCTCGGGTTGCGCAGGGCCACGATGCCGTGATCGCCGCGCCAGTGGGCGAAGCCATAGGGCTCCCCGCGCCGAGGATCGCCGCCGAACATCCGCGTGCGCTCAAGCACGTCGGCGTTCTCGACCGCCCAGCGCGCCGTCGTCCCCACCGCACGCCACTGCTGCTCGCTGAGCAGGTCAGGCGTGAGGTAGAGCTCCTTCAACAGCACCCCGCGACCGAAGTACATCGCCACGTAGTCGGCCCACTCACGCAGCGTCTCGCCCGGACCGCCGAGTCGGTTGCGGCGTCCCTTGATGATGCCGTGCGTCATCAGCGCCGAGAGGGGCGTGGGGTTCCGGTCACGCAGGTAGACGTCGTGGAAGTGCGCGTCGCGATAGCTCATCGCCCACTCGCGCCTCGAAAGCTGCGGGAAGCTGCGATCGAAGCCGAAATCGCTCGCGCACATCCAGATGGTGTCGGCATGTTGCAGCCACCACGGCGACAGCCAGACTGCAGAGGTCACGTTCAGGAATATCTCCGGGTTGCACTCTCGCTCCCATGCCAGCAACCTCAGCAGGGCGTCCAGGTTCGCCTCCCGGCTGTGCCGCTCGGTGGGCAGGTGCGTATGGCCCTGCGCGGTGCAGGTCAGGAAGTTGAAGTCATGCTTGTAGTAGGCCAGGCTGCCGTCGCGGATCCGCTCCGCGGTCGCCCGCTTCATGGCCTCGAAGCTGTTCGGTGAGCTCAGGCAGAGGTAGCGGCCGCGGCCCGCGACCTCGCAGCCCTGGGCGGCCGCCCACTCCATGTCCAGCTTGTAGCCGGTGAGCGGCATCCAGAGTCCGAGCCCGACGTCCATCTGGGCGAGTCCGGCCGCCAGCGGCGCCAGACCGTCCGGGTAGAGGTCCTCACGAGGCCGCCAGATGGACTGCGGGGCCTGCCAGCCGTCGTCAGGCACGAAGGAGTCCATCCGCAGGCCGAAGGGCTGCAGTAGGTTCTCGTTGAAGCTCGTGGCCGTGCGCAGCAGGTTCTCGGTGGTCATCTCATCGGCACGGAGGTCATACCAGCTATTGTACTGCAGGTGGCTGCGCGAGGGTCGTTTGATCGAGCGGACGTACTGCTCGAAGCCGGTGCGCGCCGAACGCCCATCGGGCGCAACCCCGACCACCATGGTCTTGCTGACCAGCGGCTCCGCGAGCGTCCGGCCCGGGAAGTGCCGGAGGACAACGGCACCATCCGAACACTCCGCGAAGCCCAGTGGGTACTCGATACCGAGCCACCAGTGGGTCCCCACCCAGACCGGCAGCCCCCGGCCGCCGCCTGTGGCTGACGCAAGCCGCCCGTCAAGCAGCCGTAGCTCATCGACTGTCAGGCTCGCGTCGCCGGTCAGCTCAATGCGCTTGCGCAGATACGGATCATCGCCGGTCAGCCAGTAGGTGAGTCGGGCCCTGATCTCGGGCTCGGGGCAGACGACGGTCGCCGTAAGCCGCGCGTCGGCCGCCGTCGTGTGGGCCGAGGCATCCACGCACTCGAACTGGTCGCCGGCAATCTCAGGTCCCTCGTACAGCACAAGTGACACCGCGGCGGCGTCCACCGCGACATAGGCGGAGCGCCCGTCCGCGCGGCTGAGCGACACCATGCGCCAACGGCCGCCCTGGCGCGAGAATGTGCACCTGATCGAGCCATTGCACAGAAGCGCGCCCTCGGGTGTGATCTCGGCCACCGGGGCGCAGTGCCCGACGGCGCCCGCAAGCACGATGGTGGACAGGAACAGCGCAATCGCGGAGCCACGCCTCATCCGGCTGCATGCCCCCATCACGACCACCTCGGTGAGACGGCGGCCTTCCCGAGCGTCACTGCGTTCGTCGGCACCACGAGCATGGTGAGCTCCTGCTACGATCGGTCGCTTTCGGGCCCCGGCAACAAACAGAGCCCCCGACACTCAACGCCCTCGTTCCCGGGCAGCAGCCTGGTCTCCTCTCCCGCAGCGCCACGGGTGCCATCGAGACGATCCCTGGGGTCCCCGGACCCATGGGTGCCCGTTGGGTTACTGCACTCCCCGCCGAGTTACTGCGAAGGTATGGGCGGGATCATCCACGATGAGCCCCTCCGCTGAGTTGCGTGCACGGGAGCAGGTCGTCCACATACGGGCTCGTGCGACGGCCGTCCCTCGTCTCGGCATGGGGCTGACGGGGGACAGCCGCTCGGGGCCGTCACGGATGAGGTCGATGTCGCAGGGCGGGACGATCTCTTCCGCGACCTTCAGGCGCAGCCCGACGCCGCGCGTGCCTGGCCGGGGGCACAGCGCGACCGCAGGGCGCCGGCGTACATGTGACCGCGCCAACCGATCTCTTCGCACCGGGAGGGTACTCAAGGCCCTATGGAAACCGGCCCACAGCGGCCCAACTCCCTTGTGATTATCACCGACCAGCAACGGGCGGACACTCTCGGCGCCTATGGCTGCGAGTTGAACGCCACGCCGCACATCGACCGCATGGCGGCAGAGGGGACGGTCTTCGAGCGAGGCTACTGCAACAACCCCTTGTGCATGCCGTCGCGAGCGAGCATGCTCACCGGGCGCTATCCCAGATCATCGGGAGTGCGGGCCAACGGCTGCGTTGCCCGGGACGGGCAGCCATTGCTGACGGAGCTGCTGGCGCAGGCCGGCTACCGCACCGGGGCGTTCCGCAATATCCATTATCATCCGTGCGGCGGTGCCGCAGGGCTACTGGCCCGAGAACGTGCGCTTCATCGAGAGCGGAGCGGACCTCACTCAGCCCTACCTGGGCTTCCAGAACATCGCGCTGGGCTGCGGCCACCTCGACGTGCCCCCCGGCCTCCACGAGCGCGAACTCGCGGAGCGCTTCCCGGAGGTGTACGCACAACGCGGGCGCGAGAAAGCCCTCGCGGCCCCGGACGGCTGGTTGCTGAACACGAGACACCTCTACGTGCGCAAGCCCGCAATCCCGGTTGAGCACTACGCGACCACCTGGGTGGTAGACCGCGCCGTTGACTTCATCGAGAGCACGGACGGGCCGTTCTTCGCGTGGTGCGGCATTCCCGACCCGCATCATCCATTCAAGCCGCCGGGCGAGTATTGGCACAAATTCGCGCCCGAGGACGAGCCGCCCCCTGTCCGCCAGGAGGGCGAGCTCGACGACAGGCCGCCGCACTTCCAGGGCTTCTGGGAGGGGCGCTACGAGGGTGTCAACACCGACGGCTTCCTCACCGGGAGCAGGCACCTCACCGACGAGCGGCTCCGCATCATCCAGGCCGCCTACTACGGCATGGTCACCATGATCGACGATGGCGTAGCCCGCCTGCTCGCGGCGCTGCGCGCGGGGGGCTGCGAGTGGAACACCGTGGTCATCTTCGTCTCCGATCACGGCGAGTACCTGGGCGACCACCGCCTCATCCTCAAGGGCCCGATGCACTACGAGAGCCTGCTCCGGGTGCCCTTTGTGCTGCGCTGTCCCGGGCTGGTGCAGGCGGGGCGCTCGATCGAAGGGCTGGCGGCCTTGATCGACCTCTTCCCGACCATCCTCGAGTTGGCCGGCGTGCGGGTGCCTGAAGGGGCGCAGGGCACGTCGCTCGTCCCTCAGCTCGTGGGGGAGAGCGATCGGGCTCAGGACGAGGTCTACATCGAGAATGACGTGGACCCTCTCGGGCTGCGCCTCCGCACGCTTGTTGACGAGCGCTACAGGATCACGTGCTACAGCGGCGAGGATTACGGGGAGATCTACGATCTGGAGAGCGACCCCAACGAGTTCGTCAACCTCTGGGAGCGGGGCGGTACTGCGCTGAAGGGCGAGCTCACGGCGCGGCTCCTGGATGCGGTGGTGAGGAACCAGGATCGGCTCCCGCCCAAGGGCGCACATGCGTGAGACGCAGCGCGCCGTGACCGACCTGAGACCGGCCCGGGCGCACTCGATGGGAATCGTCGCCGGGTCGGTGGTCGCACGGGCCGGCGATCCTCTTCGGTCCCTTCAAGGGCGCGCAACAGCAGGCGTGCGCATGGCGGCCGCCACGCTGTCGCACATCTCCCGGTCGATCCTGGGGCCGACCGGTGTAGATCACCCGCTACATAGCGCCCCGGGCCGCCCGGCCGTGCAGGGCATGCCTGATACAGCAAGAGGTCGGTCGTCGCCGCGCCTGACCTCATGGACGACACGCAGCATCGCGCCAAGCGAGAGGTACCACATCCCCGGAAGCAGGAGGACCGGCCCTGTTGGAGGACGAAACACAAGCTCCGGTGATGGCGTCGCGTTCGCGAGAGAGGGAGCGGGAGAAGGTACGGCGTGAACTTGAGGCATCTGGGCTTCGCGATCTTGCTGGTGATGGCTGCCACGCCCCTGTACGCCGCATGGGAGGACTGCGAGGGCCTGCCGCCCTGGCTGCAACGCGGCGCGGCTGACTTCGGGACCGGCATGGGCGAGCCTTTCGATCAGCGCCTGCTGGAGGAGGACTTCGGTCTCTGGGGTCCGATGCTGCTTTGGTCCCAGGACAGCATGTACTCGCCGCCTCGGTACCCGCAGCCGGAACTGTTGGAGCGTTACTTCGACGCTGTCGGTCTGCGGCAGGCCTTCTACATCTGCTCGAAGACGATGTACGGCGACAACCGCAACGCCGACCGGCGCGGGCTGGGCGACTGGTGGGGCAGCAACGTGTTCGAGAAGTACCCCTACGCAGCGTCCTGCGCCGCGCTTGACCCCGAGGGCGAGCGCCAGACGGCCTACGCCGGCCTCTGGACCCGCAACGTCGCATCTCGCAACGCCTCGGCCTGGATCGACCACCTGGGCCAGATCATGAGGTGGATGGCGTACGGCCTGCAGGCCGTCACCAACGAGCACCTTCGCCCTCAGCTTCACGAGCTGCCGACCGCCGGCTTCTGTGAGGCATTCTACATCGACAATCCGAGCCTGGTCGTCTCCTACGATCCGAAGAGCCTCGCGGACTTCGAGGCCTATGCCCGCGAGCAACTTGGTAGGCACGAGGACCCACGAACCACCGATGATCCGGCAATGCGCATCGCCTGGCTCAACTTCAACCACCAGGTACACGCCGAGCACTTCCGCGCTCTCAAGGACCGCGCCAATGCGCTGGACCCGCCTCGCTACATCTGGACGAACTACGCCGACGGGGCGGAACGTGAGCTCGCGGACGCGGAGTCCATCGACGCAGTCTACGCCGAGAACACGCTCGACATGCCGCCGCGCCACTGGAACCTCTACGCCTACAAGCGCCTGCTGGCGCTCCAGCACGGGCGCCCCGTCGGGATCGGCTACTACAAGGCGCCCTGGTGGATCAAGCTCGACGCCGATGACGAGCTGCTGGCCCGGCTCGATGAGCGCAATCAACTGCCCTACTACGAGTCCCCACGGCCCCGAACGCGCGCGTGGGCGGAACTGGCCGAGGCGGGAGTGGTCGGCGACCATGTCGCCGGTGGCGACATCGAGGGCCATCTGACGGTCTCATCCCCCGAGGGGCTGCAGCCCGATACGCTCGCAGGACGCTCGCACCAGTTCGCGTTCCGACCGGGTGAAGAAGCTCTCCCGCGGGACGGACTGGGAGCTGGTTGATGGGCGGCCGGTCAGGCTCTCCGAACCGAGGGCGCTGCCCGCCACCGGCGTCAGCTTCTGGGACTACACGTCCGCCGTTGGGGAGGTCACTTCCGAGCGCCTGGAGCTGTGGACGCTTCACGCGCCCGATGTCGTCCTTCCGCCGGGCTTCGCGCCAATGAGCATCGAGGAATTGACCGCCGGCCCGGGCAAGGGCGAAGAGGATGCGTCACGCTGCCTTCGCGTATCGGGGCCCGCCGGGTGCGGTGTGAGCACATACACCCGCGACATGGAGACTGGCCGCACGTATGAGGTCCGGGCGGGCCTCCTGGCTGAGACCGGACCTATCGCCATCCGCGCCACCGGCCTGCCGGATGGCGAATGGAGCGAGCAGGTCACCGGCGACGGCTGGCGGCAGGTCACTTACAGGTTCGTCTCCGACGGTGCGACTGTGAAGGTCTATCTCGTGCTCGCAGCCGACGGCGCGTTCCGCCTGGACAACGTGGCGGTCCAGGAGATCCCACAGCGCTTCATCGATTGAGGCGCGGGTAGCGGCAAGCGCCACGGCGGGGCGCGCTTAGTGCCGCCGCAATACCTTCTGGCGCGTGGATCGCTCACAGCCGGCTCCGCCAGTGGAGGGGGAGGGCTGATAGCCGGTTCGGTCCGCACCAACCGCGTGGTGTCTGTACGGTGTGCGCCACGCGGATCGGCGTGCGGCGTCATGTCCGTGGCCTGTCGGTATCTCAGGGATAGGGACTGATCGCGTTGAGCCATTCATGTATTGGGGCGGCGGTAGCTTCCCTCTGCTGTGTCGTGATCGCAGTGACTCCATCGGTGACCGAGGCCGAGGGTGAACAGAGCATGCGTGAGAGGTACCCGCCGCGCATCGACGAGATGCAGCCAACACAGGGATGGGCGCCGCAGTTCAGCCGCGAGATCGAGACTCCTGCA
>JALGUJ010000122.1 GCA_029820945.1 Candidatus Zipacnadia bacterium
GGATGAGGACGGCTACTTCGGCGCCGCCATGCACAAGGCCCATGAGGTGCCCGGCGGCACGGCGCCCGACCTGTGGCCACATATGGTGATGCTCGACGCGATCATCAGCCACTTCGAGCACACCGGCGACGCCCGCGTGGAGCCGCTGATGCGCCGCTTCTTCGAGTTCTGCCGCGGTCTCTCGGATGACGAGTTCATCCCCGCGCTCGACCCGGAGCAGACGCACTGGAAGCTGCATATCCAGCGCGCTCGCGCCGGCGACATGATCCCGCACCTGCACTGGCTCTACAACCGCACGGGGGAGCGCTGGCTGCTGCCGCTGGCCGCGCGCTTCTATCACGCCATCACGCCGCCAACCGACGAGTGGCTCGACCACCACGTCGTGCACTTCACCCAGCGCTTCTCCTACCCGGGGCTCTACTCCGCCCAGACCGGCGAGGCGTGGCGCCTGGAGGCCAGCGAGTACTGGTACCGCCAGCACATGGCGACCTGGGGGCAGCAGCCGCGTGGCATCTTCGCCGCCGACGAGCGCATCCGCGCCGGCAAGACCGACCCGCGCCAGGCCATAGAGACCTGCGGGATGGTCGAGTTCGCGAAGAGCTTCTACATGCTCGGGCGCATCACGGGCGACACCCTCTGGGCCGACCGCACCGAGGACGTGATGCTCAACCACTTCCCGGCGGCCAGCGACCCGTGGCTCAAGGGCCTGCACTACCTCACCGCGTCCAATCAGCCTCAGCTCGACGCCTCGGAGAGCCACGACTACTACAACAGGCGGCGCCAGATCAACTACTCGCCGCACGACTACCGCTGCTGCAAGCACAACGTGGCCATGGGCTGGCCGTGGTACTGCAGGAACCTGTGGCAGGCGACCTGCGACAACGGCCTGGCCGCGTGGCTCTACGCATCCTGCCAGGTGACCGCGCGAGTGGGGGAGAGCGGCGCCGAGGTCACCATCGCGGAGGAGACCGACTACCCCTTCTCGGGGCGCGTGGCGCTGACCATCGAGGCGGAGGAGAGCCTTGCCTTCCCGCTGTACCTGCGCGTGCCGCGCTGGGCGACCTCGGTGCTGGCGGAGCTGAACGGCACCGCCCTGTGGCAGCCCGAGGGCCGCGGCCGCTACCTGCGCATCGAGCGCATCTGGTCGCCTGGGGACACGATCGTGCTGGAGTTCGGCGTGGAGCTCTCGGTCACGCAGTGGCCGCGCACCGGGGCGGTGACGGTCGATCGCGGGCCGCTGAGCTACTCGGTGAAGATCGGCGAGCAGTGGCGGCGCTGTGGCGGGACGGACGAGTGGCCCGAGTGGGAGGTTCTGCCCGCGAGCGCGTGGAACTACGGCCTGGTGCTCGACCGCGACCGGCCCGCGCGCCACCTGCGGGTCGCGAAGGTGGGCGCCGTCGCTGACCAGCCCTGGACGGCGGACGCCGCGCCCATCGAGATCGAGGCGATCGCCAGGCGCATCCCCGGCTGGCGCATCGGCGAGGACGAGACCGTCGAGCCCGTCCCGCAGAGCCCCGTGTTCTCGGATGAGCCCGAGGAGACCATCACCCTCATCCCCCTGGGATGTGCCCGGCTGAGGATGTCGGTACTGCCCACAATCGGGGACTGACCTTCCCTCAGCCGGCCGGCTTCGCATGTTGGTGCTGCCGGTGGTGGAGGGGTAGCCGCGGCGGTCGTCGTTCGGAGAGGCCGGACCCCGCTCCGGCCTCTCCCAAAGGCGGGCGCCCCGCTACCCTTCCTTCCCCCACAGCCGCAGGATCTCCGCCCGATCGTCCGCACTTCCATCGATCAGGTGCTGCGGATACTCGGGCAGCCCCTCCCATGCGCCGGCGTCCTTCTGCTCCGTCTCATCGCTGAGCCGGAAGTATCCGTCCTCGAGTGCTCCGAAGCCCGGCTCTGCGACCGTGGTGTCGGCGCCGGTGTCGTAGCGCTCCTCGAAGCTCTCGACGGTGAAGCCGCCGTCGTCGGTCCGGATCAGTTCGGCCGTCGGGAAGAAGACCTCCCGCTTGCGCACATCAGCGGCATGGAAGAGCACGTTCCCGCTCAGTTGCGCCGACACGCTGTCGGGCGTGCAGTGGATGAAGTGTATCAGCATATGCGGGATGGTCGCTTCGAGGTTGGCGATGATATTGTCCCGCAGCACCGGGCGCACCGCGTCCGGGTTGATACGCACCACCACGCGCTCGCGGGAGTTCAGCAGCGTGTTTCCCACCACCAGCGCGTCCGGCGAAGCCAGTTCGACCGCCGGATACGTGTTCTCGTAGCACAGGTTGCCGATCACGCGGTTGTGCCCCTCTGCGCCCTCCTCGGCCTTCCCCATCACGTAGATTCCGCCCCGGTCGCGCATGCAGATGTTGTGCTCGATGAGGATGTGGTCGGAGTCGTGGCCGACGATGATACCCGGGTTCCCGTCATCGTGGCAGATGTTCCCGCGTACGACGTGGTGGTCGCCGGAGGTGATGTCGATCGACTCCTCGGGGCAGTGGCCGATCACATTGCTCTCCAGCACGTTCCGGTGCCCGCACAGGCCCGTGCGAACGCCCTCGACCGTCGCTCCTGAGTGACAGCTGATGCCGTCGTTGCTCATGCACCGCTCGATGGTGCACCCGGCGATCCGGCACTCGGTCGTTCCGTCAGTCAACAGTATCCCGCAGTTGACGCTCTCGTAGAGGAAGCAATCGAGAATCTGCACCCGCCGGCAGCCGTCGCGCAGGACGAAGTTCGGGTTGCCGTAGGCGCCCACGAACAGCGACGCGCAGTCGCGGAAAATCACGTCCTCGCAGCCGCTGAGCACCACGTGGCGGCAGTTACCCATCAGCAGCGCGAGGTCCTCGAAGACGAGGCAGCGGGCGTCGCGCAGATCCATCAACTGCTCGATCACGGGCACTTCCAGGCGGCGGTCGGCGGGGGAGCGGCCATCGGTCGTGATGACGTAGAGGGTCAGGGTCTCCGGATCGAAGTGGAAATGGCCCCGCTCGGCCGGCACCGAGTCCTCGCGTTGGAGCCTGACCGGGATGGCGTCATCGTACTCGTAGACACTGAACAGCTTCTTCCGGCCCTGGAAGAGCTCTTCGGGCACGCTCACGCGCCAGACTTCGCCCTGGTGGATCTCCCAGCCGTCAAGGAGGACGGTGCCCAGTATCTCGGGCTTGTTCCCTTCACCCCAGGCGCCGACCGTTATGGGCGCCTCCGCCGTGCCGCTGCCGGATATGCGTAGCCGTCCGCGGAAGCTGGCGCCACGGCGCAGCAGGACCCGGTCCCCCGGCTGCAGCGTCACTTTCGCCAGTTGATCCAGCGACGCCCACGCCTCCCCGGGAGAGGTCCCGGCGGCCCCATCCGAGCCGCTCTCGCTGTCGAGGTAGTAGTCAGTGGCCCACGCAACCGGCGAAGCCAGCACCAACACAACCAGCAGGATCGATGCGGACCGTCCATGCTGATCTCGGACCATGAGTCTCACTCCTTGAGTATCGCAATGAACTCCGGCGGCACGCCCGCGCACAGGTACACCTCACCGGCCCTCCAGAATCTGATCCCGCCCTCCGCCGCGGCCTTCGCATCCACGATCAGCACCGCCGGCCGTGAGTCCCGCCGGCGGCCGACCTCCCGCGCTTGAGGCACCGAACCGCTCAGATGCACCATCCGCCGCCCCATCGGCCGCAGCCCCTCGCGCAATATCGCCTGCACGCTGCGCCGCGGCGTTCCGTGATACAGCACCTCAGGCGGCTCGCAGACCTCGTCCGGTGGCTCCACGGGAATGGAGTGCCCGTAGGTGGCGCGGATCATCTCCCCGGCGATCTCGTACCGGCCCTTCTCGTCGCGCGCGGCCACCTCCTCGACCTCCGACCGCTTCGCACCGACCGCCTCGGCCAGGCCCTCCAGCCTCACGAAGCCGTGTGCATCAGGCTCCAGCCCGGCATCCTCCGGATGATGTCGCAGGAAGTAGCTCATGCGCTTCGAGAGCCGCACGCGGACCTCGCGGGAGAGTTCGCGGCCCATGTTCTCCTCCGACCAGCCGGCCTAACTCAGCGCTAACCCACTAACAAGCTGCGCTTAGCACGCGCACGGTATGCTCCGGCCACAGCAGTTCGATGAGGGTGAAGCAGGCGCCTCCCAGACGTTGACACCTGCGACCTGCTTCGTGAAGCTCGCCGCAGCGGGGGGCTCCGGGCGCGGAACCTCGCTCTGCGAGCGCCGCCCGGTCCCGCGTGGGCCAGGCGTCTTCCTTTCTTCCGCTGCTGCCCCGCGAGTGGGAGGACCTCCTGCGCGGACTCGCCCTCAGAGACCGACTGAAGGACGTGCGGACCGTGCGGCGGCCATCACCTTCGATGGCACGGGCACCTTCGATCTCCGCGGCGCATCCCCCTCCCAGGCAGGGCTCATCGCGGCTGCGGCGAACTCCCCCGAGCAACGAGCAGGGGCGGGAGGGCATGAGAGACGATGGGCGTTGACTACGAGATCGATCTGCGAGCGATCCGCAGTGGCTTCGATGGCGAGACGTGCTGGGTGCACGCTCGCGCCGGGGCGATACCAGGCGCCGGTAAGGGCGGCGCGGCGGCGGTCGTGGTCACCATGCAGAAGCTGCTGCTCTCGGGCAGCGATGTGTTCTACGCCATCCACGACATGCGCACCGACGATCTGGGCGAGACCTGGGAGGGTCCAACGCCTCACGAGGCGCTCAGCCGATGGGAGGAGGACGAGGGGGTCGAGGCGGCGGTGTGTGACTTCACGCCGAAGTGGCACGCGGCGACGAAGACGCTGCTGGGGACCGGGCACACCGCGCGCTACCTCGGCGACGAGCATCCGATCCCGAACCGCCCGCGCGAGACTGCGTACTCGACCTATGACGCCGCAACGCGCAGTTGGTCGCCGCCCCGCTTCCTGGACCTGCCCAGGCAGAAGCGCTTCTTCAACGCCGGCGCGGGCTGCACCCAGCGCGTCGATCTCGAGGACGGCACGGTCCTGCTCCCGTTCTACTTCCGCCCTGATCCCGAGGAGGCGATGTCCCGCTCGGCGGTGGCACGCTGCGAGTTCGACGGTCGGCGGCTGCACTACCTCGAGCAGGGCACGGAGCTTGCCGCGCCCGATCCGCGCGGGATGGGCGAGCCGTCGCTGGCGCGATTCGGCGGCCGCTTCTTCCTGACGCTGCGCAACGACGTGCGCGGGTACGTGACCTCGGGCGATGACGGCACGCACTTCGGCGAGCCGATTCCGTGGCGCTTCGACGACGGCTCCGAGCTGGGCAGCTACAACACGCAGCAGCACTGGCTGACGCACTCCGACGCGCTTTTCCTGGTCTACACGCGCCGCGGGGCCGACAACGACCACGTGTTTCGCCACCGCGCCCCGCTGTTCGTCGGCGAGGTCGATCCCGAGCGCCTGTGCGTGATCCGCGAGAGCGAGCGCATCGCCGTGCCCGAGCGCGGGGCGCGGCTGGGCAACTTCGGCGTCTGCGAGGTCAGCGAGGACGAGAGCTGGATCGTGGCGGCGGAGTGGATGCAGCCGGCGGGCTGCGAGCGGTACGGCAGCGACAACACGGTCTGGGCCGCCCGCATACTCTGGGAGCGGCCGAACCGCGATGTGGCGATCTGAGGAGACCCGCGTCGCGCAACGATGCCCGACCTGCGCGCAGACGATCAGTCGGCGGCGTCCAGCAGCGCGCGCTCGAACTCGGGGTCGCGGAAGACCTCGACGGCCCTGCGCGCCTCGGTCGCGCGGTCATCTCGCCGGCGCTGCAGCAGCGCCAGCACGGCCGCCGCCGCCTCGCGATCCTCCTCGGGGACGTCGTCCAGGCTCTGCGCGAGGGCGGCGTGCAGCACGTCGTGGTCGTGGGTAAGCCCCAGCAGCTCCTGTGCATCCGAGATGACGCGGTAGGGCTCCTTGAGCAGAGGCAGGACGTCGCGGAATGGCTCCATGCTGTACCTCAGCCGCTTGACCACGATCCGTAGCCGGTGCAAAGGCCGCGGATCCTCGGTCTCGAGCGCTGGCCCGAGCCGGTCGTGGACGCGATCGAGGGCGCGCCTGATGGCCTCGTAGGCGAATCGCTGCAGGTCCATGCGGTTGGCCCGCCGCCCGCGCTTGCCGGTGCGCTTCGCCAGCTCTTCGAGGGCCTCGAAGAGACCCTCGGAGGTCATGCTGGCCCAGACCTCCAGCAGGTGACTGAAGGCCGCCTCCCGCTCTGTGTGCCAGCGGCCGGTCGCGGCCGCCAGCATGTCACCGTCATCCTCGATCTCGCGCCCGAACTCTTCGGCGTCGAGCGTGAGCACGTCGCGCTCCCGCACCGCGCCGAGCGCGTCGTTGAGCAGCTCAACCACCGGCATCATGCGCGCGCGGCGCCGGCGCGGCAGGAGCTTGCGGAAAAGCCGCATCGCCTCACGCAGCCGCTTGACGGCCACGCGCATGTCGTGGATGCCGTCAACGTCACCCAGCATGGCCGACGGCGCGTGCTCCCTGACGTTCTCGACCTTCGCCGCAAGCACGCGGCTGGCCGCCTTGCCCGCCGGCATGCTCGCCTTGATCTTCGCCACGTGGATCGGCTTCGCCACCGCTCTTCACCCCTGCTGCTCAGCAGGTCACGTGTAGCAGCAGTGCCTTGCGCCCCTCGGCCCGCTCAAAGGCCTCCACGGCCTCGGGCGTCGGCAGCATCTGCCACTGCACGCCGCTCTCCTGCAGCATCTCCCGCCCCTCGTCGGTCATCCGAACCATCGCGTCGAAGCCCTCGCTGATGATCAGCGTCTCGGGCTGCTTGCGCAGCAGCTTCTTCAGCTCCCGAGGTCCGATCATGTGCGAGGTCCCGTAGTCCCTGCGCGCCCACTTCTTCTTCCGCTTCTTCAGCTTACCGTCCGCGCGTATGTGGATGTCGTGCTCCAGCCTCTCGCCGTCCACCACCACGCTGCCGAAGCTGACCTCGTCGATGTGCGGGTAAGTCACCTGCTCCGCCACGGCCGGCGCGGCGAACATCGAGGGGTCCTCGGACGCCTCAGCGGGCGCCTCCTCGGCCTCCCCGGCGTCGTGCTGCATCTCGTAGACCGGCAGATCGCTGAGCTTCGCCTCGACCAGCGCCGCGGCCCCCAGGGCCACGGCATCGTCGCCCAGCTCCGAGACGGCCAGTTGGAGCGTGTCGCGGGAGCCCTTCATGCGGTCCGCCCGCACCTCCGCCTCGATCAGGGGCATGAGGAAGTCCTCGCACGCCTCGATGACGCCGCCGCCGAAGACGATCATGTCCGGGTCCAGCAGGTGGCGGATGGTCAGGGCGCCCTGCGCGAGGTAGTGCGCGGCGCGCGTCATGACCTCCGTCACGACCTCGTCGCCGACATCGAGCGCGTCGCGCAGCGCCCCGCTCCTGATGCGGTCGTCGCTGACGAACTCCAGGATGCGCGACTGCCGCCCTTCGTCCATGGCCCGGCGGATGTCGCGTTCGATGGCGGTGCGGCTGGCGAGCGCCTCGAAGCATCCCCTGTTGCCGCACCCGCACTCGGGGCCGTCCACCATCAGCACCATGTGCCCGATCTCGCCCGCCAGGTCCTCCGGGCCGGTGCGCAGTCGCCCATCGATCACTACCCCGCCTCCGATGCCGGTGCCCACGAACATGCCGACGACCGTGCGGGCATCGCGCCCCGCTCCCAGCCAGCACTCCGCCAGCGTGCCGAGGTTGACGTCATTGCCTACCTCGACCGGGACCGGGTAGCGCTCGCGCAGCGTGTCGATGAGCTGGTAGTCGTCCAGCTCGACGTTCGGCACGGTCCCCAGGTAGCCGGTCTCGCTGTCCACAGAGCCGGGCATGGCGACGCCGATGCCGGACACCTCCTCCAGTGACAGGTCCGCGCCCGCGAGTCCGCCCTCGACCGCCTCGGCGATCTGCTCGGCCATCGGCGTGCCATCGCGGCGGGTGGAGGTCTTGTGTCTGGCGAGGATCTCCCCGGCGTCGGTAACCACGAGCACCAGGATCTTGGTTCCGCCCACGTCCACTCCCACGAAGCATCGGTCCTGCGCGGTCATGACAGATGGCTCCTCTTCCCACTCGGGCGTCTCCGAAGGCGCGCTCGTCCTGGCCGCGTCCGGGAGGTCGCGGGCCACAGCGCGCCGAAGTGGCCCGCGACCATGGAACGGCTCGACCCGGTGCTGATGGCCGGTCTGCGGCCCGGCGGCGATGACCTCGACTCCGTGCGCCGCGCCTACGCCTGGGCCGTCGCGGCGCACGCGGGGCAGGTGCGCAAGGACGGCAGTCGCCTCATTGATCACGTAATGGGCGTGGCGCGCAACGTTCAGAGCTTCGCCGGCCCCGGCGCTGACCTGCTCACGGCGGCCCTTCTGCACGACATCGTCGAGAACACGCCGGTCACGCTGGACGAGGTGTCGTCCCGCTTCGGCTCCACCGTCGCGGGCCTGGTGGACGCCGTCACCGTCCGGGCCGGCGAGAGCGCGCGCGACGCCGCCCGCCGCGCCCGCGACTGCGGCGACGAGGCGCTCATGCTGCGCCTCTGCGACCGGCTCGACGGCATTCGGCGCAGTCCCGGCCGCCCCGAGGCCAAGCGTGCCGCATTCCTCCGCACCAGCCGCGAGGTGCATCTCGCGCTGGCCCGGGAGCACTTCCCCGACCTGGCCGACACCATGCGAGAGGCGCTCGACCACGCGGAGGCGACGCTTGGCGACGCCTGACCCCGGCCGGCCTGGATGCCGGCCCCTCCGCCGACCGCGAGCCCCGAAGGCCCACGCCCGGCGGTCAGGTCTCCTCCAGGAAGGAGCTCAGCAGCTCCCGCAGGGACTCGGCCAGCGTCTGGCGCTCCTCGGGCTCCTGCTCCGGGAGGACGGGGGCGACGAAGTCGCTCGTGCGCTGGATCTCGACCATCTCGCCGACGACCTCCTCAACGTGTGCCTGGAGGTTGTCGAACACGTCACGGATCGACTGCTCCGCGTCGATGATCGTGAAGCCTTGCTCCTTCGCCATGCGGTCGAACTGCTCGAGGAGCGCGGTCTGATGCTTCACGAATGCGTCGTACATGGTCCCCTCGTGTAGGTAGTCCATGCCCGACTCCCAGTAGTCGAAGCCGCCGCTGGCAAGCACGCGAGGCACCAGGCGGTCGATGGAGATCTTCAGGTACAGGGTGACGTCGGGCTGGGGTGCGAAGGCGTAGAGCTTCTCGACCCAGTCCTGCTCCACGCCGCGCACCGCCGCGCGTGCCATCAGGGAGTACACGTAGCGGTCGGTTAGCACCACATACCCGGCGCGCATGGCGGGGAGAATCTCGCGCTCGAGCCGGTCGGCGAAGTCGGTGGCGTAGTAGAGGGCCTGAGTGCGCTTGCTCATCGTGTGGCCGTCCTTGGCCTTCTGGATATGGCTGCCGGCCAGGCGACCGCGAGTCAGGCCGGTATCGTAGACGGCCAGGCCGGAGCTCTCCAGCCAGTTGCGCAGGAGCCGCTGCTGGGTGCTGCGCCCGACGCCATCGGTGCCCTCGAGCACGATCAGCTTGCCGGGCAGCTCATCGTCGGAAACGCCGGGGATGATGACAGGGCCCATGCGCGGGTCCATCTTCAATCACCAGCCTTCTGCGTGTAGCTGAAGACGTCGTCCGGTCGGTGCAGGAGGCTCCTCAGGTGTGGCTCGACGATGCTGCGCACCTGCCGCTGCTGCTCGGCGATGGGGAGGGTACCGTCGATCACCTGCAGGTCGAACTCATCGACCATCGCGTCGTACTGCTCTAGGATGCGCGCCTGGAACAGCTTGAAGCTCTCGTAGTAGTCCTCCGCGAGCCCGAGGTCCATGCCGGCCTCGTACCACTTCAACTCGCGCCGCCCCCGCAGGATCCTGTCCAGCGCCACCTGCAGCGGCACGCGGAAGTAGAAGGCAACCGTGGGCTCCACCGCGAAGCTATAGACGTCACGCACCCACTGCGGGTCCACCCCGCGTGCGACGTCCCGGCCGAAGGCCGTGTAGACGTAGCGGTCCGCCAACACGGCGGCGCCGGCCTTCAGCGGAGGGAGGATGTTGCGCTCCGTACGGTCGGCGAAGTCGGTGGCGTGGATCAGGCTGAATGTGAGTGGGGTGAGGAGACGCTTGTTCTTGCCCCGCCTGGTGGTGCGCTTGACCAGCGGCGACGAGTTCCACTCCGAGAAGAAGGTGCTGTAGCCCTGTGACAGCAGCCACTTGTGGAGCAGGTCGATCTGCGTGCTCTTCCCGGAGCCGTCGATGCCCTCGACGATGAACAGCTTGCCGGGGAAGCTCGCTCCGGTCCTGAACATCTCCCAACACTCCCTGCGGAGGAACTCGCGTCGTCCGGGTCACTGAGTGCGAACGCACCGCCTCGACGCAGTGCGGGGACAATCATAGCGGCATGGCCCGCCCGAATCAAGCGCCGGGCGGCCCACCAGGGGATAATGCGCCGCCGTGGAGAGTATTCCTCCGTTCAAGCGGCATCACGCTCCGGGGATGTTCGGGTGATGGTCAGACAGTGTCCGCCCGATGCCGAACGCGTCGCGGCATTCGACCTGGGCAGTAACACCGCCCGAGGCATTCTTGCTACGCCGCTCTCCGGGGGCACGCTGCACGTTCTCAGGACCGCTCAGTGCACGACGGCGCTGGGCAGGGACCTCTCCACCACCGGCCGTCTCGATCCCGAAGGGCTCGCAGCCACCGCGTGGTTCGTGGGTCGCGCTCTGGATGAATGGGGGCGGCCTGAGCGCGTCTTCGCCGCCGCAACAGCCGCCGCCCGCGAGGCCACGAATCGCCACGAACTGCTCGCGGCGATCCGTCGTGAGGCGGGAGTCGATGCAGAGGTCATCAGCGGCGAAGAGGAGGGGAGGCTGTCCTATGTGGGCGTGCTGGCGCTCGCGCCCGAGCTTCAGGCGCCTGACCCTGTCGTCGTTGACGTTGGCGGACGCAGCACAGAGGTAGTTGCCGGGGCAGAGGGTGCCCCCTACACCACCAGCCTTCCGATTGGCGCGCGGTCGCTCACGGAGATGTGCCTGCACTCAGATCCGCCGACGCCCGAAGAGGCGAAGGATGCAGACCGTGTGGCATCGGAGGTGCTCTCGCCGACACTGCCGGTGATCCGCGACCATCCCGCCGTCGCGGCCGGTGGCACGGCGCAGGCGGCGATGCGCCTCAGCCGCGGCAGACGGGTCCTTGGAGCTCGAAGCATCCAGCGGCTCTCCGACAGGCTCTGCCGCCTCGACCTCAGCAAGCGGTCGGCCATGATGCCCTTCGACCCCGAGCGAGCCGAGATCATCTGCGGCGGGCTGATCATCCTGGCGCTCTTCGCCCGGGGCGCACCGGACCGACGGCTTCTCCTCAGCGAGGGCGGAGTGCGCGAGGGGCTTCTGCTCGACCGCACGGGGGCGACGGCGCTCGTGCGCTGACGGGGGCTCCGCAGGCAACCGTGTCGCCCCTCGCGCGAGGGGCGTCGGACGCGCCGTGCCCGGCGGCCGGGATCGCGGTCAGGGCCGCAGGGCCGAGCAGGCGCCTCATAGTGGCGGTGTCTTCCCGTCGCCGATGTCACGTCCCTCCATGCGCACTTCGTGGAGGCTGGAGAAGTCCGTTCGTGGGCGGGGCTGGAGGAATCGGCGGCCCGGATGGGCAATGAGTGGCTGCACGCTCGCCGAATGCGATGTGGGAAGGTGAGACGATGACCCTCCGCAGGTTGGTGTTCATCGCTCTGGTATTGACGCTGAGCGGTCTCGCGGGAGCCGAGTCTGTGACCCTGGTCACCGGGGGCAGGGCGCACTACACGGTCAGGACGCCGGAGGATCCCGACGAGATGGAGCTGAAGGCCGTGGCCGAGCTCGAGCGATACCTCGCCAGGCTTGCGGGGAGGGAGGCCCTGGAGGCGGCGGAGACGCCCTCGGTGACCATCGAGATCGGCGATGCGGCCGACAACGACATCCTGCGCGAGCGCGCCTCCGCCGATCAGAGCGGGTTCTTCATCGAGGTAACGCCCGCAGCCGTGCGGCTGGCGGGGACGACGCCCACGGCGACGCTCTACGCGGTCTACGACCTGCTGGAGCGCCTCGGCTGCCGCTGGCTGATGCCGGGCCAGATCGGGGAGATCGTGCCCGCCCTGGGCACGGTCCGGCTTGAGACGATGAGCGTCGTGGAGCTGCCCGACTTCGCCTCACGGCACCTGCAGGCGCTGCCCGGGGGCGAGGCCAGTGACGAATGGGCGCTGAAGATGAAGCTGGGCGGTCCCACCTTCCCGGGCTCGCACTCGTGGAACAGGCTCGTCCCGCCGGACGAGTACTACGAGACCCATCCGGAGTACTACGCCATGGTGGACGGCGAGCGCGTGCCGACCCAGCTCTGCACCTCGAATCCGGCGGTGGTGGCCATCGCCGCCCAGAGCATCATCCGCATGCACGAGGAGACCGGGGAGACCTGGTTCGGCATCGGCCCGAACGACGGCGGGGGCTTCTGTGAGTGCGAGAGCTGCCGCGCACTGGACACCGGCGACACCGACCCTCTCACCGGCGAGGTCTCGATCACCGACCGCTTCCTCACCTTCGCCAACGCCGTGGCCGCGCAGGTGCACGCCGTCCATCCCCAGATCAAGTTCGCCTTCTACGTCTACCACAACTACATGCGGCCGCCGAAGAAGGTCATCCCGGATCCGAGCATCGTGCCCGCCGTGGCGCCCATCAGCCTCTGCCGGCTGCACGGGATGGGCAACTCGATCTGCCCCGAGCGTAACTACCACCAGTGGCTCATCCGCGAGTGGACGAAGATCTGCCCGGAGGTCTACCACCGCGGCTACAGCTACAACCTGGCCGGGCCGAACCTGCCCCTGAACTACGTCAGCCGCTGGGCGTACGAGATCCCGTTCTGCAAGCGCGCCGGGATCACGGGCTTCCGCGTCGAGACCCAGATGTCGTGGGCCAACTATGGGCCGCTGGGCTACGTGATGGCGAAGCTGATGTGGGACGCCGAGCAGGACAGCCACGCGTTGCTGGACGACTACTACACCAAGTTCTACGGCCCCGCCGCGGAGCCGATGCAGCAGTACTGGACCTACATGGACCGGCTTCGGCGCAACGCGCCGTACCATACCGGCAACGCCGTCAACATCCCCGACATCTACACCCCGAAGGCCATCGACGATCTGTCCAGGTGGCTCAGGGCCGCCCATGACCGCGCCAGGACCGAGCCCTACGCCGAGCGCGTGCACATCGCGGCTGAGAGCTTTCGTTACCTGCACGCCTTCCTGCGCATGCGAGAGGCCGCGGAGGAGTTCGAATGGGGCGAGGCGCGAGCGGCGCTCGACGAGATGCGCGAGGTCGGGCAGTGGATGCACGACTACGACCCGCCGCTGATGGAACAGCATGGTGGCGTGGCACGCCTGAACCGGTTCTGGGCCCGAGAGGTCGAGCAGGGACAGGAGCGCACCCATGGCGGCAACAAGCTCGTGCACGCCTTCGGCGATAGCTGGCGCACATTCATGGACCCAACCGACATCGGCGAGGATCTACGCTACTTCTCACCCCGCACCGACGACGGCGCCTGGAAAACGCTCAAGACCTACTCCCAGAGCTGGAGCGACCAGGGCCTGCGCTACTACAAGGGCGTGATGTGGTATCGTCAGACCGTGAGCATCGCGCCACACTGGGCCGGTCGCCGACTCATGCTGTGGTTCGGGGGCATAGACGAGAGTGCGAAGGTCTGGGTCAACGATACCTACATCGGCGAGTGCGAGACGAACGGCTGGGAGCCGGTGGAGTTCGACATCACGCACGCGGTGCGCTTCGAGCGTGACAACCTCGTGTGCGTGAAGGTCACGAATAACAGGCTCAACGAGCTGGGCACGGGCGGGATCACGCGGCCCGTGATGGTCTGGTCGCCGAAGCCGGCCGAGCCCGCAGCAGAGGAGTAGCGCTCGTGGCGTGCCCGGTGGGGGCGGGCCGATGCTCGGTCGCTCCGTCGGTCGCGGCACGGCCCGACAGTGGGGGAAACGAGCGGTCTAGTGGGGCAGGACACTCGGAACCGCTGGGGGAGTCCCGTGGACGAGGTACTGGCGGATCTTGGCGCGATCGTGCGCAAGCGGCTGGAGAAGTGGCCCGCTCAGTGGGAGGGCTACCACTGGCCGGGCTATACCTACGAGCACACCCTGCGGGTGCGGAATCTGGCCCTGCGGCTGGCGCGAGAGACGGGCGCCGACGAGCTGACCGTCGAGCTGGCGGCGCTTCTGCACGACATCGAGAAGCCGACGGGCCGCGACCACGCCGCCGCGGGCGCGGAAACCGCACGCCGGCTGCTCCAGGAGCGCGACGTGCCGCCGGAGACCGTGGAGCGAGTGGCCTCGGCTATAGGCAGCCACGCGGGAGACAACACCCCCGAGCACCCGGTCGAGAACCTGGTGCTGGGCGACGCAGATCTGATCGACGCGAACTTCGGCCTGGTCGGGGTATGGCGGTTCGTCACCATCCGCGCGGGCCATGGAGCGTCCATCGAGGAGACCGTGAACGGCTTCGAGGAATGGCTGCCGAAGAAGGACGCGCTGATGGACCTGCTCAACACCGAGCAGGGCATGGACGTGGCACACCGGCGCCGCACGCGCATGCACCGTTTCTGTGCCGACGTGCAGGCGGCGATGGAGAGCGAGGCGATCGCATCCGGGCTGCTCGCGATGCTCCAGCATATCAACGCGCGCCACCGCCGTGGCAGCATCAGCCAGCAGCTCCCGCAGTTGTGCCTGATCGCCGAGTGCGCTGGCGACGGGGCGGTGCAGGCATGTGAACGGCTGCGCGCGGAGGCGGCTGGAGAGGCGTAGGCCGCCGTGCGCCCGAAGCGCGCGCCGCCGGCGCGTCCTGCGCCGGCGGGCGGCCCGGCTCTGCCGGGCCACGGCGCCCCGCTCG
>JALGUJ010000123.1 GCA_029820945.1 Candidatus Zipacnadia bacterium
TGAAGTGGGCCGCGCGCGCCGAAGGAGAGTGGGCGGCTCGAGGGCGGCTCGACGTGGCGCAGCTTCGCCTCGAGCCATCCGCGATTGCGCGCGAGCTTCGGGCGGCGGACCTGGCGCCTGAGGAGTGCGGCGCTGCGATCCTGGTGGCCAGCAGGCCCTCATTGGCGGACCGCACCGTGGCGGCGCTGGCAGAGGTGCCCGGCGCGCCGGTTCTCCTGATGGGCTGTGAGCTGCAGTCGGCGCTCGAGATCGATTACCAGGACGCGGCCGAGATCGGCCAGGACCGGATCGCGGCGGCCGAGGGCGCGCTCGCGCTGCACGGTGCCCCGGCGATCGTGCTGACGCTCGGCACCTGCATCACGGCTCAGGCGCTGGACGGTGACCGGCGGCTGCTGGGCGGGGCCATCGCCGCCGGCCTGCAGGCGCAGGTGGCCGGCATCTGCGATGCCGTCCCGCATCTGCGTGAGCCCGTCGAGCGGGCGCTGGCGCTGGCACGCGGCGGCGGGTCGCTGCCGGCCGTGGGCCGCAGCACAGTCGAGAACCTGGCGGCCGGCCTGCGCACGTCGCTGTGCGGCACGGCCACGGCGATGATCGCGGCCATGCACGAGCGGGTCGGCGACGCGCCGGTGGTCGCGACGGGCGGCGATGCGGAGCTGGCGCGCGCAGCCGGAGCGCAGTTCGACCGCATCGAGCCGCTGCTGGTGCTCGAGGGACTGAGAGCCCTTCATGAGCGGGCCGCGGACGGCCGGTGAGGGTGTGCCGCGCCCCCTGCGGATCGGCGCCGTGACGATCGATCCGCCGCTCGTGCTCGGGCCGATGGCGGGTACGACGAAGCGCGCCTACCGGCTGCTGTGCCGCCGGGGCGGTGCCGGGCTGGTCAGCGGCGAGATGGTGTCG
Source organism: Candidatus Zipacnadia bacterium (assembly GCA_029820945.1). Classification (GTDB taxonomy): domain Bacteria; phylum Armatimonadota; class Zipacnadia; order Zipacnadales; family UBA5352; genus JALGUJ01. Next base: position 898 of record JALGUJ010000123.1, read on the forward strand.
ATCAACGGCATCGCCCATGGCAACGAGCGCAGCTTCGAGATGCTCAGGACCTTCGACGGGGAGCATCCGGTGTCGCTGCAGCTCTTCGGCTCGAGTCCGGAGCTGATGCCCGAGGCCGTCGCCGCCGCTGAGGAGGCCGGGGCGGACGTGATCGACATCAATATGGGCTGCTCGGTGGCGAAGGTGCGGCGCAGCGGCGCGGGCGTGGCGTTGATGGCCGAGCCGGAGGGCGCGGCGGCTCTGACGTCCGCCGCCGCCGGGACCGCGACAGTGCCCGTGACGGTCAAGCTGCGCGCGGGCCTGACCGCCGGCGACGAGGGCTACATCGAGCTGGCGCAGAGGCTCCAGGATGCGGGGGCGGCGGCGGTGGTCATCCATGCGCGAGCCGCCTCCCAGGGCTTCGGCGGGCCTGCCGACTGGACGCACATCAGCCGACTGGTCGAGGCCCTGGAGGTGCCGGTGATCGGCAATGGGGACGTGACTGAGCCGGAGGACGCCCGGCGGATGATGCGCGAGACCGGATGCGCGGCGGTGATGGTGGCCCGTGCGGCGTGGGGCAGGCCGTGGGTGTTCGGCCGGATGGCGGCCGCACTGCGCGGTGAGGCCGTTCCGTCCGAGCCCGACGCGGCCGGCCGGCTGGGGGTGGCGCTGCTGCATGCCCAGATGCTGGCGCGCGACGTCGGCGAGCGCATCGCCATGCACCAGATGCGCGCGCACATGCACCAGTACGTGCGCGGGCTGGCGAATGCACGCGGCTTTCGAAGCCGCGCGAACGATGTCTCGACGCTGGATGGCCTGCGGCGCCTCATCGAGCGCTACCTGGCCGAGCTGCGCTCGACCGAGGACGAGCCGATCAGCCACGCAGCCTCAGAGACGCAGGCGAAGACGCCATGAAGCATGTGCTGAGCATCAGTCTGGGATCCTCCGGCCGCGACAGCGCGGCCGAGGTCGAGCTGCTGGGCCAGCAATTCCTGCTCGAGCGCCGCGGCACCGACGGGTCGCTCGAGCGCTTCGAGCGACTGCTCGTGGCCAACGACGGAGTGGTGGACTGCCTGTGCGTGGGTGGCACGAACCTCGGCCTCCACTGCGCCGGGCGCTACTACCGCTTCCGCGAGATCCACAATGTCGCCCGCCGGATCACACAGACGCCGCTGGTGGATGGCTCGGGCCTCAAGAACACGCTCGAGCGCCGCACGCTGCGCTGGCTCCATGACCACGGGCTTGTGGACTTCGGCGAGGCGAAGGTGCTTGTGACCTGTGGCATTGACCGCTTCGGGCTGGCCGAGGAGCTTGCCGAGATGGACGCCAACGCGGTCTTCGGCGACACCATGTTCGTTCTCGGCCTGCCCTGGCCGCTGCCCTCGCTCCGCTGGCTGCAGGTGCTGGGGATGCTGCTGCTGCCCATCATCGTGCAGCTCCCCTTCCGCTGGATCTATCCGACGGGGGGGCAGCAGGACGAGGTCGTGCCCAAGCACGAGCGCTGGTACGAATGGGCCGACGTGATCGCTGGGGACTACCACTACATCCGGCGGCACATGCCGCGAGACCTGGTCGGGAAGACGATCCTGACCAATACCACGACCACGCAGGACGTTGCCGAGCTGCGCGAGCGTGGCGTGCGGCTGCTGGTCACCAGCACGCCCGTCATCGATGGCCGGAGCTTCGCCACCAACGTCATGGAGGGCGTCTTCGTCTGTCTGCTGGACAAGCCGCCCGCCGAGATCGCGCCCGAGGAGTACCTCGAGGTCGCCGGTGAGATGGGCTGGGAGCCCACGGTTCGCGACCTTACCGCCGCATCAGAGAGGGAGCAGGCCGAGTGACACGTTTCGCGTTCATCATCCATCCACTCGAACCAGATGACCTCGCGCGCAAGTACCGCTTCACTCGCTACCTTCCCAGCGGGCTGGTCGAGGCCGCGATGGCCCGCGTCTCGGCCAAGCCGGTGAGCGAGATCACCGGCATCCGGTCGGCTACGGGCGCCGAGGCGCCCGGCTGGTTCGTGGGCTGCCCGCTGACCTCGCGCCAGCTCGTCGAGGGGGATGAGGACTGGGCGGTGCGCAAGATCGTCGAGGCCGCCCGCGTTGCGGAGGACCTGGGGGCGGGTATCGTCGGCCTGGGCGCATTCACCGCGGTGGTGGGCGAAGGCGGCCTGCGCGTGGCCGAGCAGGTCGGGATCGCCGTCACCACGGGCAACAGCTACACCGTGGCTGCGGCGATCGAGGGGACGCTTCGCGCCGCCGGCATCATGGACATCGAGCCGGCCGGCGCGACCGCCGCCGTGATGGGCGCGACGGGCTCGATCGGCCGCGTCTGCGCTCACCTGCTGGCCGGCCAGGTCGCGCGGCTGGTGCTCGTCGGCCGCCGCCGCGAGGCGCTGGATGAGGTGGCCTCGGAGCTGGCCGATGACGCGGTGGAGGTCAGCACGGATGCGGCCACCGCGATCCCCCAGGCGGACATGGTCGTGACCGTCACCAGCGCGCTCGGCACGGTGATCGAGCCGGAGATGCTCAGGCCCGGGGCCGTGGTCTGCGACGTCGCCCGGCCGCGCGACGTCTCGGTCAAGGTCGCGCGGGAGCGCGACGACGTGCTGGTCCTCGAGGGCGGCGTCGTGGCCGTGCCCGGCGACGTGGATTTCCACTTCGACTTCGGCTTCCCACCAGGGACCGCCTACGCCTGCATGGCCGAGACCATGATCCTGGCTCTGGAGGACAGGCCGGAGAGCTACTCGCTGGGCAGGCGGCTCGAGCTGGAGCGGGTACGGGAGATCGCCGCGCTGGCGGACAAGCACGGCTTCAGGCTGGCCGGCTTCCGCAGCTTCGAGCGCGCCCTGGACGAGGAGATGATCGAGCGCATCAGGCGGAGAGCGGCTGAGGCCCGGGCATCTCTTCGACTGTAGAGCGCGTTCCACAAGGCCGCTCGGATCGCGCATGCCTGGCCGACAGAGCCGCTCTGGTGGCTCGCGCAGCAGCCTGCGATGCCGGCAGATTCGCGAAAAGGTGCGAAGCCATGACTGAACCGACCGATCACCGCGACGTGCGGCTCGCCAAGCTCCGTGCCATCCAGGAGCGTGAGGGCGACCCCTTCGCGCGAACCGGATACGAGCGCACGCACGACGCGGCCGAGCTGCACGAGCGTTTCGACGAGCTTGAGGGCGAGACCGTGGCGGTCGCGGGCCGGCTGAGAGCCCTGCGAGAGCACGGCAGGTCGGCATTCGGTGACCTGGCCGACGCCTCCGGCAGCGTTCAGCTCTTCATGCGGCAGAACACCCTCGGCGAAGAGCGCCTGGCCGAGTTCGTGCAGCTCGACATCGGCGACATCCTGGGCGCGCGCGGCACGCTGATGAAGACCCGCACCGGCGAGGTGAGCGTCGAGGCGTCCGAGTTCACGCTGCTGGCCAAGGCTCTGCGTCCGTTGCCCGAGAAGTTCCACGGCCTGAGGGACCCCGAGCTGCGCTACCGCCAGCGCTACCTTGACCTGATCGTCACTCCTGACTCGCGCGAGATTCTGGCGACGCGCTCGCGCATGGTCGCCAGGCTCCGGCGTGCGCTCGGCGAGCGCGGCTTCCTGGAGTTCCAGACACCCATCCTGCAGCCCATCTATGGAGGGGCGAACGCCCGCCCCTTTACCACCCACCACAATGCGCTCGATATGACCCTGTACATGCGCATCGCGCCGGAGCTGTATCTCAAGCGGCTGCTCATCGGCGGCTTCGAGCGCGTCTATGAGATCGGTCCCTGCTTCCGCAACGAGGGCGTGGACGCCCGGCACAACCCGGAGTTCACCATGCTCGAGGCCTACCAGGCCTACGCCGACTGGGAGGACATGATGGCGCTCATGGAGGGGCTGGTGGTCGAGGCGGCCGAGGCGGTCTGCGGCGGCACCAGCTTCACCCATCGGGAGAGCGAGATCGACGTGACGCCGCCCTTCGAGCGCGTCAGGCTTCTCGATGCCGTGCGCGACGCCACCGGCGTTGACTTCACCGCATTCGAGAGTGACGAGGATGCGCGCGAGGCCTGTGCGGAGCTGGACCTGGGCAACACCGGGGCCGACACCTGGGGGGCACTGCTGGACAAGTGCTTCGACCGCTACGTGCAGCCGGATCTGATCCAGCCGACCTTCGTCACCGAGTATCCCACACGCACTTCGCCGCTGGCGAAGGCCATGCCCGAGCGGCCGGAGATGACCTACCGCTTCGAGCTGTTCATCGGCGCCGAGGAGTGCGGGAACGCCTTCAGCGAGCTCAACGACCCGCTCGATCAGAGGCGCCGATTCGAGGAGCAGGCCGCGGCCCGGGAGGCCGGTGACGAGGAGGCCCACCCGCTCGACGAGGACTTCATCACGGCGCTGGAGCACGGCATGCCGCCGGCCGGCGGGATGGGCATGGGCGTGGACCGGCTCGCGATGCTGCTGATGGACCTCCCGAACCTGCGAGAGGTTATTGCCTTCCCGCTGCTGCGCAGGCGGGACGATATCTGACCGGTTAGCGCGCGAAGACGAGCACGACGTGAGGGATGCTGATGGGCACCGTCGCCGCTCTCATTCGCTGCATGCGCCCGTGGCAGTACACCAAGAACGTTCTGGTCTTCGCCGCCCTCATGTTCGCGCGCAGGATGAGCGATCCGGACGCCCTGCTGCGGAGCGTCGAGGCCTTCGTGCTCTTCTGCATGGTCTCCAGCTCCGTCTACCTGCTCAACGACATCAGGGACCGCGAGGAGGACCGCAGGCACCCCGAGAAGCGCCGGCGGCCGATCGCCTCGGGCGCCCTCTCCTCCCGGCTGGCCGGCGCGGCGGCAGCGGTGCTGGCGGTGGCGGGCCTCGGCGGGTCGTTCGCGATCAACACAGGCCTGGGCTCGGTCACGTCCGCGTACTTCGGGCTGCAGATGCTCTACCAGGTGGGGCTGAAGGAGATCGTGATCATTGATGTCTTCTGTATCGCCGCGGGCTTCGTGCTGCGGGCGGTGGCGGGCGCGGAGGCCATCGACGTGGTCATCTCGCCCTGGCTCCTGATCTGCACGATGCTGCTGGCGCTGTTCCTGGGGCTCGCAAAGCGCAGGGCCGAACTCATGCTGCTGGAGGAGGAGGCCGGCGGCCATCGCGGGACCCTGCGCAAGTACAACATCGAGATGGTTGACCAGCTCATCCCGGTAATGGCAGCCTGCACCCTCATGGCGTATTGTCTCTACACTATCTCGGCACGTACGGTGAGTGAGCTCGGGAGCACACGGCTCATGTACACCATCCCGTTCGTGATCTACGGGCTCTTCCGCTACGTCTACCTCATCCACCGCCACGGGCATGGCGGCGCCCCCGACCGCACACTGCTCTCCGACAGGCCGCTGCTGGCCAACATCGCCCTCTACGCCCTCGTGTCGATGATCATCATCTACTTCGCCCCCGGAGACGCCTGAGGCCCGGAGGAGCCCGCGCCCGTCGCGGGGAACTACGTGTGCGGCGGACTGCCGTTCCCGTCCGGTCCGCGCCATCGGGTTCGGCCCAAGTGAGCCGGGTATACTGGTGGAAACGGCATCAGGGCGGGTGCATGCAGTGGCCGGCGATCCCACTCTCTCTCGCCGCCGGGAGGCGATTCGGCGGAGCGGCATCAGGTGGGCGGCGTTCCTCGCCATCCTCGTGGTGGTGCTGCGTTACGTCCCGCTTACCTCCCGCCTCTTCATCTTCCCCCTGATAGAGGACTTCGCGTACGACGTGGCCTACGACTACTTCGCCCCGGTGGGGTCACCGCGCGACATCATCCTCGTCACGATCGACGACATCTCGCTGCAGCCCAATCACCAGGGGCGGTGGCCCTGGTCGAGGCGTACCCACGCGGAGCTGTTGCGCAGGCTCAGGGAGGCGCGGGTGGTGGTCTTCGACGTGATCTTCTCCGAGCCCGAGCGGTACGAGCCCCCGCGGGACGAGGCGGCAGGGCGCCGGCCGGGCCCGGATGAGGCGTTCGCGCAGGCCATACGGGAGGCCGGCAACGTGGTTCTGGCCGCCCACCACGCGGTGAAGATGGAGTACCGAGGTGACCGGGCGGAGGTGGACTGGGGCTACGCTCGCGCGCCGGAGCAGGCGCGGCTGCCCATCATCCAGGCCGAGAACCTGATGCCGCCCACCTCGCCGCTGGCCGAGGCCGCGGCGGCCATCGGCTACGTGGACATCGCGCCCGACGGCGACGGCGTCTATCGCCGCGTGGAGCCTCTGCGGCGGGGCACCGATGGCAGGGTCTACCCGCACATCGCGACGGCGGCCGCGCAGCTCGCGGCCGGCGCGTCCGGGGATCAGGTCGTGGCGGGCGCCACACGCGGCGAGATCCAGGTCGCGGACGTATCCTGCCCGCTCGACGCCGAGGGCCGCATGTTCATCGACTACTGCGGCCCGACAGGCACCGTTGATCGCGTGGCGGCCTGGCAGGTGCTGGAGGGCCACGTGCTGCCCTCACGCTTCAAGGACAAGATCGTGCTCGTGGGTGCAAGCGCGCCCGGTCTGTACGACATCCGGCCCTCGCCCTACCGCTCGACGGGCCGCGAGTTCCTGGGCGTGGAGACCAACGCCAACATCGTGAACAGCCTGCTTCACACGGGGGCGCGCGCCCCGGCCACCCGCAGCCTGGGATGGGCCTGCTTCGCGGTGTTGCTGGGCCTGGCGGTCGGCTGGACGGCCTGGAGCAGTGGCGAGCGGCTCGGGCCGCTCCTGGCCGGCCTCATCGTCGTCGGTGTGGCGCTTCCGTCCTTCTTCTTCGCCTTTGAGTTCCTGCGCAGCGTCATCGCCTACAGCGCCGTCCTGCTGGCCAGCGCCATCCCGCTGCTGGTCGCGATCCCCGAACGCCTGGGGCGCGACAAGCGGCTGGTGCGGCAGCAGTTCTCGGCCTATGTCTCGCCCGACGTGCTCCGCCAGCTCACGGACGAGCCCGATCTGGTCGCTCGCGGTGTGCGCCGCCATGTGACGCTGCTGTTCGCGGATGTGCGCGGCTCGACGTCGCTTTCCGAGAACATCGAGCCGGAGGTCTGGGTGGCGCAGCTCAACGAATACCTCTCGCAGATGAGCAACGCCATCTTCGAGCACGACGGCTACCTGGACAAGTTCATGGGCGATGGCATTATGGCGCTGTGGAACGCCTTCGGCAACCAGCCCGACCACGCGGATCTGGCGATGAAGGCGTCGCTGGAGATGCTGAGGCGGCTGGCGGCCCTCAACAGGTACTGGGACAGACGCGGGGATCGGACCCCGTTCCGCATCGGCATCGCCATCCACAGCGGCGAGGCGATCATCGGTAACGTCGGCAGCGACCAGCGGATGCAGTACACGGCGATCGGTGACAGCGTGAACACGGCCGCCCGCATCGAGGGCATGACCAAGGTGCACGGCCTGCAGTTCCTGGCCAGCGAGACCGCCGCGGCTCTCATCTCGCCGGAGGTCGCGGAGCTGGTCGAGATCGGGGAGACCGAAGTGCGCGGGCGCCGGCAGAGCGTCCGCATCTTCGCCCTCGCGGGCGAGACGGCCGAGGGGGAGCGCGTAGCCGCTGAGGCGAGCATCGGCGACGACGAGAAGGGGTGATCCGCCCATGCTTCCATGGTTCCGGAAGAAGAGGAAGAAGGCGCAGACGGACGAGGAGATCCTCGCCGAGGCCTTCGAGGAGATTGGTAAGCAGCAGACCACGCGCGCGAGGCGCAAGCGTCGCGCCCTGTTCTGGCGGAAGTACGCCGACCCGCGCATCCTGGTCGTGCTGGCGATCATCGTGGTGGTGATTATCGCCGACGGCGTGCGTCGCGAGAACATGGAGTTCTACGCCACGGTCACCGAGGTGACGGGCTCGGGCGCGGCCCGGCTGGCCCGCGATGCGATGCCGGAGGCACTGGAGGTGGGGCAGCGCCTGGAGGACGGCGGCCAGGTTGTGACCAGGGCGAACTGCTGGGTCACCCTCGACTTCCCCGACGGGAGCGTCATCACCGTCGCCCCGAACTCCCAGCTAACCGTGGAACTGCTGGAGTACAACCGCGCAGGGATGTGGCGCGGGCGTGCCTTCTCCCTCGGCGTCGGGCACATGTGGGCGCGCATCTCGCCGAAGTTCGGCAGCAACTCGCGGTGTAGACTGCACACGCCGTCGTCGGTGGCGGCGGTGCGCGGCACGCGCTTCTACATGGGCTACGACGCCGAGGCGCGAGAGACGCAGATTTCGTGCAGGGACGGCGCCGTCCGCGTGGACGGCTTCCGTGGCAGGCCCACGCAGGTCGGTGGCGGGGCGACGACCTCCGTGTCCTACGGCAACGCGCCGACCAGGCAGCAGGTGATGGACCGGCAGACCGCGACCACGTTCGCCCAGCAGCCGGCGCTGGATCGCGAGATCCACCGGGATCCGTGGCTCAAGCGCATGGAGATGCGGCTGACCAACATCCTCGACCTGCCCCTGTCGGTGCTCGGCATCGGCAAGTCAAGCTGGGCGCTGCTCGCCGCCGACGCGGCCCGGCGCACCGCGGCGATCAAGGCGCTCCAGACGATCCACACCTCCATCGAGGGCTATCCCAGCTACCCCGAGTTCGTTGACCCCTTCACCCTCCGCGAGCTGGATTTCAGGCGTCAGGATGCGCTGCGGGTGCTGAGGAACTTCGACGGCCACGCGATCGAGAAGTACCAGCGCTCCGGGCAGGGCTTTGTGATCTGGGCCCGGGCGCGAGACAAGAACCGCACGCCATTCATGCTCAACGCCTATGGCGTGCAGCAGATCACGGAAGAGGAGATGCCGGGCCTGTAGAGGCAAGCACCACCACGGGTGGGAACGCGTCTTCGTCGTATTGCGAGCCGGAGCTACGCGCGGGCGGGAGGCGGTTCGCCGCACCGTTTGGCATCGTTCCGTGCCACGGGCGCCTGACCCGTGGGCCGTTTGGCGTCTTGTAGGGCGCGGACCTGTGCCCCGCCTGTCGTTGCCGGTCATCCCCATCACGAGCGGGCCCCGGCTGAGAGCCGTCTGCCGTACGGAGGGGCGGCTCCGAGCGACGCGGTCTTCGGCCACGTGAGGAGTGAGATCCGCGGGAGCGCCAGCGACCGCGGGGCTCAGCTTCCATGCCGGCCCGGTGTTCGGGGAACGAAAAGAGCAAACTTCGCGACATGAGAACGATGGGCCGGGATGGAACCTGATCCCGCCCGTGGGCGGAATTGCCCTCGTACGGCGTCTTTCGCGGTTGCGCAGTTGCTGCGCGCCGGAAGCCCGACTCACGTGAGCGCGGCGGTCGTTGGTGGATGGGCCTCTGGAGGCTGCGGCCGCACAGGTGCGAGAGGGGCGCGAGCCGGGAGTCTCGCGCCCCTCAGCAGGACGCTACGCGGTCATGTGCGCGTTCCGTCCTCGCGGCTGCGGGATGCGCGGGGGGGAGCAGCGCCCCTCCCCCGCTCCTGTCGTCGCCCCCGCACGCCGCTCCCGACCACCCTCGCCGGTGTCTATGGCCGACGGACCCCAATGGGTGGCCGGAGAGCGAGACAATTCCTCTCTTCACCGGTCGATCCGCATCTCGCGGACCTGTCCGCCGGGCCTTCCAGTCTCCCCATCGGTGCGATCGTCCCCGAACTTGAGGTTCGCGCGCGCCCTCACACCATCTGTTACAGGAAGGTCTCACAGCGCCATGCCGGAAGTTACCTGCACGCGCCGCGCGGATTCGCCCCGGAGCCAATCTCCACGGGAGGCGCCGTCATGAGCCGAACGGTGGTTGCAGTCGCCATTGTGCTGTCCGCTCAAGTCGCGCTTACCACGGCCGCACTCGCCGAACGAGATGTTGTGCTGAGCGAGAGCTTCGAGGGCGAGCCGGAGGGCTGGAGGCTGGTGCTCAACCGCGGCGCCGAGGCCACGATGACCGCGGCCAACGACGCGGCCCTGGGTGCCCGAAGCGTGCGCATAGCGCCGTCGCGCCTCGCCGCGCCCGATGACCGCGAGCTGGTCACCAACATCCATCTGCGCTACGAGACGATCCCGTTGCGGGCGAATACGCCCTACAGGCTGTCCGTGTGGATGCGCGCGGCCGCTCCGAAGCTCGTTGGCCTCAAGGTGCGGCGGCGGGACGTCGAGGAGTCGGTCGCCTGGAGGCCGGTTGAGGTCACCAACCGCTGGCGGCGCTATGAGTTCAGCTTCGAGCTGCCCGAGGACTACCCCGACGGCACGCCCCAGATCTGTCTGGCCGAGGACACCACGGCGGTGTGGGTTGACGCGCTCACGATCGTCGAGCACAGCCCCGAGGACCTCGCGCCGGCCGACTACATGCACTTCGGCGAGGAGCTCTCCGGACCGTCGGCCTCACTGGTGCGCCTCGTCTCGGACTTCGACGAGGGGACGGACGGCTGGCGGCTTCGGCTCAATCGCGGCGCCGAGGCCGAGATGGTGCGCGAGAGCGGCGATGAGGGCGGCTCCATTCGCGTCAGCCCGACCGCGCTGAGCGCTCCTCACGACACGCAGTACCCCACGAACGTGCATATCTACGCCGACAGCGTCCCGCTGCGGGCGGGCCGGGAGTACGTCTTCTCCGCCCGCCTGCGCAGCGACCGGTCGCGCGCGGCCAGCCTGCGCCTGCGCGCCGCTGACGACTCCGGCGCGCGTGGCGGCCCGGAGTTCGAGCTCGGCGAGACGTGGCAGCGTCATGAGTGGGCATTCACGCTCGACGAGGACATGCCCGAGGCGGTGCCGCAGGTGCTCCTCGGCTACGATCTGAGCCCGGTCTGGATCGATGACGTCATGCTGTGCGAGGCCGGCCTCGGCGACCAGCCGCAGCCACCGGAGGGCTGCATCGAGCGCGGGGACAGGTGGCTGCGGCCTGAGGTGATCGCGACCGGCGCGAGCCGCACGGGCCCGCTGGCCGGCCTCACGGAGCTCGCCACCGATTTGCCCGAGGCGCTCAGGATGCATCTGGCGATCGACATGCTGGGCGCCGAGGCGCTGCGGCTTGTGCTGGGCACCGGTGAACAGGAGGCCGTCCGCGTCGATATCGCTGCCGACGGCGTCACCATCGGCGACGGGCCGCCACGGCCCATCAACGCCGGGGGCCGGCGGAGCGGCGAGGCCGTGACGCTCTCGCTCGAGCGCCTGGGCGGTGAGGCGCGGGTCATCGTCGGCGAGACCACGGAGCTGGTGCTGCCCGCGACCGAGTTCGACCGCGCCTGGATCGGCGCCGCCGACCCGGGCCGGGGCATTCATCTGCTCGCCGCGGAGGGATACGAGATGCTGCCGACGGCGCGTCCTGACGGCACCACCGAGCGCGAGGAGTTCACCGACCCGCTCACCGGTCGCCGCATCGTGCGTCTGACGCATTCGCCCTATAACGACAAGCACGCCTACTACGACATCTCGCCCTGGAGCCCGGACGGGTCGAAGATCGTCTTCAGCTCCGCGCTTCCGGGCGAGCGCGACGCGACCATCTCCATGATGGACGCGGACGGCACCAACATCCGCGCGCTCGGCCACGGCGACAGCTTCGGCATGCACACCGGCGCCTTCCCCATCTGGGACCGCGAAGGGCTCAGCGTCTACTACCACACGCACTTCGAGAACGCGGACGGCGAGCGCGTGGGCGGGACCGCCCGCGTCTGGCTGGACCGGGACCGCGTGGACCACATCCCGATCCCCGTCCGCCAGGTCTCGCGGGCGACGGGCCGCCTGCTGTGGATGGAGAACTCGCGCGCCGAGGACGCGCCGGAGCGCGGGCTCTACTCCGCCGCCGCGGACGGAAGCGACCTGAGGCTGCTGTTTCCCACGGCGGACATCGAGGCGCTCTCGCCCTCCCGCGACCGGCACGACCAGTGCGAGACGCTCGGCCTGACCAACTGCAAGTGGTCGCCGGACGGACAGAAGGTCATGGTCGTCCTGGTGGGATACAACGATCGCGGCGCGCAGCTCGTCAAGGAGATCTACATCGCCAACGCCGACGGCGGCGACCTGCACTTCGTCATGACCTTCCAGCACCACCACATCTGGCACCCGAACTCCGAGCAGGTCATCGGCAACTGCAGCGATGGGCTGTATATCGTGAACGCAGACGGGACCGGCAGGCGCAAGATCTCGGATCTCGCGCAGGGCCACCCGTCATTCAGCCCGGATGGCTCGATGATCGTCACCGACTGCTACGGCGGTGACTACGCCGACATGCTGGTGCTGATCGACCCGGAGACGGGAGAGGTCGAGCCGCTCTGCAGCGTCCCGACCGTCCACGGCCGTTCGCACGAGACCGGCACTCACCCGCACCCCTGCTGGGCCCCCGATGGCCGCTCGATCCTCTACGACTCCGACCAGGAGGGCCACTGCCAGCTCTACCAGGTGTTCGTGGACCGACAACGGCGGGAGTAGGCGACAGGCGAACGGCCGCAGGTCGGGTCCTTGTCGTTACTGCCGGTGCGCCGGCTCGTCTTCGGGAGTCTGACCGTTGGCCGCTGTCGTCAGCCGTGTCGTATGCCTTGGAGCGGCGGGGCTTCAGCCGCGACCGGGCCGACGGCGCACGGGCCGAGGCGCCCGCGTCACGGGATGCCATGGCTTGCCAGCACCGCCCGAACCGCGTACACTTCCCCCATCATGCGCCTCTTCTACGACGTGCCCTACAACGGCCTGAAGCGCTGGCTGGAGGAGCGCGGGCAGCCGGAGTACCGCGCCGACCAGATCTTCGAGTGGGCCTACCAGCACACCGTCGGCTCCTTCGAGGAGATGACGAACCTCCCGAAGGCGTTGCGTGCCAAGCTGGGCGAGGAGTTCACCATCGGGCCCTTGCAGCCGGTGGCGGAGCAGGCCGACGCCGAGGCGCACAAGATGCTGCTGACCATGCCCGGCGGCGGCGAGGTCGAGTGCGTCGCCATGCGCATGTCCGGCTACACCTCGGCGTGCCTGTCCAGCCAGGTCGGCTGCGCCGTGGGCTGCCGGTTCTGCGCCTCCACCATCGGGGGCTGCGAGCGGAGCCTGACCGCCGGCGAGATCCTGCTTCAGCTCGTCTCGCTGCGCGCGGCGGTGGGCCGCATCCGCAACGCGGTCTTCATGGGCATCGGCGAGGCCTTCCACAACTACGAGGCGGTCTGCGAGAGCATCCAGCGCATGACCGACCGGCGCGCCATGGGGATGTCGCCGCGTCACATCGCGGTCTCGACCGCCGGCGTCGTGCCGATGATCCACCGCTACGCCACCGACGGCCCGCCCACCGCGCTGGCGGTCTCGCTGGGCTCGGCGAAGCAGGAGACGCGCGACATGCTCATGCCCGGCGTGTCACGCTGGGACCTGGGCGACCTGATGGCCGCCTGCTACGCCTTCAGCCAGGCGCGAGGCGGTGAGCCGGTCACCTTCGCCTACGTGATGCTCGCCGGCGTCAACGACCAGTACCATGACGTCGATCGCCTCGCGCGACTGCTCGCCGCGCAGCCGCACCACCTGAACCTCATCCCCTACAACGAGGTGCCGGAGTGCCCCTACCAGGCCCCGGATGAGGAGACGATCGACACCTTCTACCGGCGCTGCCGGGAGGCCGGGCTGAACGCCTCGGTGCGGCGCAGCCGCGGCCAGTCCATCGACGCCGCCTGCGGCCAGCTTCGGCGGCGGACGCGCGGATAGCGGGGTACATGAAGCGAGGCGGGCATCTCTGCCCGCCCGCGTGATGTTCACCGGGTCCTTTGTGCCGGCTACCCGCAACTGGTGGCTGCCCGCCCCCGCTAAACGGGAATGGCTGGCGGGGCAGGATTCGAACCTGCACTTAACCGGTCCAGAGCCGGTCGTGTTAC
>JALGUJ010000201.1 GCA_029820945.1 Candidatus Zipacnadia bacterium
AAGACCATGGACTCGACCTGCTCGTCAGTAGGCTCCGCCTCGGTGACGACGCGCCAGTCCTCCGGCAGCACGGCGTGGTAGTCCCGCTCCTGCACCAGCATCCCGCCGGGGATCGCGCGCATATCCAGGTCCTGCCGGCGGCCCTCAGGGCGGAAGTCCTGGAGCAGCATGATGCGGAGGTTCTTCGACCTGCCGGTCAGGATCTCCAGCGCCTCGGGCTCGTATCCCGGCGCGATGATGGCCTCGGTGAAGGTGCCGATGATGGTGAGGTCGGTGAGGCCGCTCTCCTCGTAGAAGCGCGGTTTGATGACCTGGTTGAGCCAGTTCGTGTTGAAGATGCACTCGGCGACCTCGGCATCGACCACGCGGTTGAAGCCGAGCACCGAGCCGTAGGCGGAGACCGGGTCGGCGGTGTATGCGTCCTCAAAGGCCTGCGCCAGCGTCTCGGCCGAGGCCGCGCCACAGGGGTTGAGGTGCTTGATGATAATCGCCGTGGGCTCGGCGAAGTCGCGCGCGGACTCGAGCGCGGCGGTCAGGTCGAGGTAGTTGTTGAAGGACAGCTCCTTGCCGTGAAGCTGCTCCGCGCCCGCCACGCCCGGCTCGTGGGCGTTCAGGTCCCGGTAGAGCGCCGCGCTCTGGTGCGGGTTCTCGCCGTAGCGCAACTCCTGCGCGCGCACCAGCTTCGGCGCGATGACCGGTGGGAGGCCCGGCTCGTCAATAAGCTGCCCCTGCAGATACGCGGAGATCGCCGCGTCGTAGCGGCAGGTCATCTCGAAGGCTGCGACCGCGAGCTCCCGGCGCGTCTCCAGCGTGGTCTCGCCGTCGTTCTCGCGCAGCTCCTCGATGATGCGGTCGTAGTAGGACGGGTTGGTCACGATGGTCACGTCGCGGAAGTTCTTGGCGGCCGAGCGCACCATCGAGGGCCCGCCGATGTCGATCTGCTCGACGGCCTCCTCGAGCGTCACGCCATCCTGCGCGATGGTCTCCTCAAAGGGGTAGAGGTTGACCACCACCATGTCGATCATCCGCACGCAGTTGGCCTCGGCCTCGGCCATGTGCTGCTGGCTGTCGCGGAGGGCAAGGAGGCCGCCGTGGATCTTCGGGTGGAGGGTCTTGACGCGGCCATCCATCATCTCCGGGAAGCCGGTGTAGTCCTCGACCGCGGTGACGGGCACGCCCGCCTCCTGGAGCGCGCGCATCGTGCCGCCGGTGGAGAGGATTTCAACGCCCATCTCCGTGAGGGCCTGGCAGAGCTCGACGATGCCGGACTTGTCCGAAACGCTGACGAGAGCGCGGGCGATGCGTGCCACGGCGGAGCCTCCCTCAGATACGAAAAGCAGCCGTCCGGGAACACTCCCGAACGGGCCCACAAACGCATTATAGGCGCCCTTGCGGGGCGTGTCAAAGCGTGGCGAGGGCGCAGTCAATGCCGTCGCTCACTCGGCTGCAGCCCCCCCTCCATGGGCAACGGACTACCCCGGATGCTGGTCGAACAGCCCGCCGAGGATCGTGTCGTCCTCGAGCTGCCGGCGGTGGCAGAGATACTCCTCGTCCATGCCCAGGCTCTCCAGGAAGTGCACGTGGTCGGCGTGGAGCTTGACGGCGATGTCGCGGTTCTCCTCGTACACGTTGTACTTCTGCTGCGGGTCGTGCGCGAGGTCATACAGCTCCGGGCCGGGCACGCGTTCGGTGGGGACGACGGCGGTGCGTGGGATGCTGTCCACGTCACGCTGCAGGTGCTGCATGAGCGGGCCGTCGGGCGCCCCGTAGTAGATCAGCGCCCAGTCGCCCTCGATGATGGTCGTGGGGCGTCCGCCGCTGGGCGCGATGGCAAGCGATGGCGTGCTGATGGCCAGCGGCCGGGTGTGGTCGCGCGCGCCGTGCATCACCGGCATGAGGGACATGCCCTGCACCGTCTCGGGGGGCTCCACGCCCATGAGGTCGAGAATGGTGGGCATCAGGTCGGGCGGCTGCGCGAAACAGTGCAGGCGCTTGCCCCGCTCGCCCTCGGGGAGGCGGATGAGCAGTGGGATGCGCGCGACCTCCGAGTAGAGGGGCATGTCCGCTGAGCCGCCCTGCCAGATGAAGGTCTTGCCCGTCCAGCCGTGCTCGCCGTGGTAGAAGCCGTGGTCGGTGGTGTAGACGATCGCGGTGTCCTCGAGCAGCCCCAGCTCATCGACGCGCTCGACCAGCCGGCCGACCCAGGCGTCCACGAGGGTAACCTCGGCGGCGTAGAGCGCGCGCATGTGCGCAAGCTCGCGCTCGGACATGTAGTCGGCCTTCCCGTAGACCGGGTAGGTGACGCGCTCGCCCTCGTAGCCAGCGTCATAGAGGTCGATATAGCTCTGCGGGGCGTCCCACGGCTCGTGGGGGTCGAAGGTGTCCACGTAGAGGAAGAAGTCCTGGTCCCGATTCTCCTCCAGCCACTCGCACGCAGTCTGCATGGTGCGGGCGCAGAAGCAGTCCTCCTCGCCCTCGCGATGCCAGGTGTTGCGCAGGTGCTGCTTGACCGTCGGCGGGTTGCGGAGCTTGTCGGGCGCGGCCGGTAGCTCGGGGTTGGCCGGGGCCGTTCGCCAGGCGTCGTTCTCCTGGCCGCGGATCCACTCCCAGCCGGAGAAGCCCCGCTGGTAGTTGAACCCATGGGCGAGGATGTGCGGGGTGTCGGCGATCATCATGGTGGTGTAACCCGCCGCGCCGAGGACCTCGGAGATGACCGTGGCCTCGCGCGGGAGCGGCTGCCAGCCGGCCTCGATGAAGGTGAAGCGGCCGGTCATGGTGTCCATGCGGTTGGGGACGGTCGGGAAGCTGGCGGCGTAGGCGTTCTCGAACACGTATGACTGCTCG
>JALGUJ010000124.1:0-4041 GCA_029820945.1 Candidatus Zipacnadia bacterium
CACGGCCCGCGCCCGCGGCAGAGCGGCGCGCGCCACCGATGGCCGCCCGCAGGCTGACCGCGCCCAGCCCCTCGGCGTCGGCCTCCGTGGCCTCGGCGAGGTAGCGCGCGGCCTCGGTGAGGTCGCCCCGGCGCAGGCACTCCGCGGCCCTGCCCAGACACTCGGCCAGCTCGGAAAGCTCGGTGCCCTGCAGCTTCTCCGCGAGTCCCTGCAGGCTCTCGGCCAGCTCCCGCGCCTCCGCCGCCGAGAGCTCCCGGTCGCCGCCGCCCAGCGCCTCCTGCAGCGCCTCCAGGTCGGAGGCGACCTGGTCCCAGTCCTCGGCCTCGATCGCCGCCGCGGCGGCGTGGAGCAGCGTGCTCAGCGGCATCTCTTCGCCGAGCTGTGCTGCGCACTCCGCCATCTCCGCGGCCGCCTGCCGCAGCTCTCCGGTGGTGCTCGCCTCCCGCGCCTTCTCGGCCAGCTCGCGAAGCCGTTCCTCGCGCTCGGCCTCCCCGCGCCTGTGCGCGGTGCGGGCCAGGTCCTCGGCGCGCTTCGCCAGCGCCTCGCGCCCGCTCTGCCCTATCTGCTCGGCGGCGGCCCGCGCGGCCCTCAGCGATGGCGGCTTGATCTCCTGCTCCACCGTCGCCAGGTTCTCCTCGACCTCCGACAGCTCCAGCAGCGCCTCGCGCTTGTCGATCTCGCCGCGCTCCATGCGCCGCGCCAGTGTGCGCAGCCGGCGGGCGACCTCGCGCGAATCCTCGTCCTCGGCCTCGTCGGCCCGCGCGCGCAGGCGCTCCGCAAGCGGCTTGATCTGCCGCGCGATCTCCCGCAGTTGCGCCTTCTCCTCGCGCTCGTGCACCGACAGCAGCAGCGGCGGGATGGGCGCGAACTGCACCACCGCCAGCGCGGCGAGGCAGCCGAGCATGACCTTCGTCAGCCGGCCGAAGTGCAGGGGGTAGGCCTCGGCGGGCCGGACGAAGGCGATGTGCCGCACGGTGTCGGCGATCTGGGCACGCTCCATGCCCGACGGGTCGGGCACGCGGGCGAGCCCGCTCGCGGTCCCGAGGCGGTCCGACAGCCCGAGGCGCCGGTCGGCGCTGAGCGCGATGCGCCGGTCGGGCAAGGGCCAGATGGCGGCGGCCACGAGCGCGGCCGCGCAGGCGATGACCAGCGGCATGATGGCGTCGCGCGTGGGGTGCGTCACGGCGTAGAGGCGCTCGACGCCGATGAGCGCCGCGAGGACGGCGGCGCCGATGGTGACGCCGATGGTGGCGAGCCGTACGGCCAGGACCAGGCGCAGGCGCACGCGCAGCCGCCGGAGGGTGCCACGCAGGGCGGCCTCCGCAGCTTCGAGCGAGACGAGCGCCGATGCGTCCACGGCCACGCCGGGTCACCTCCGTGGGGCGGGGCTGCGGTCAGGTGCGACTGCGCCTGGCGTAGAGCCAGGTGGCCAGCGCCCACAGGCCGGCGGCGGTGACCACGTAGAGCCACATCACGGCCCCCCAGATGCTGCTCTGCCAGGTGGTGGTCGAGGCGCTCGTGCCGTAGCCGGCCATCGAGAGCGAGACCAGCCCGCCGGCCACGCTCTCCTCGAGCGTCGCGGCGGCCGCGGCGTAGGGGTTGACCAGCATCAGCGCGGTCGGCGCGGACTTGGCCAGGTGCCCCACGATCGGCATCGCGCGAGTCATCAGCACGATGAACACCACCAGTGCGAGTGCGCCCGCCGCCAGGCGACTGCGGCTGAAGCGCCCGCCGATGGGCGTGCGCGCGACCAGCCACCGGACCAGCATCACGACCAGCCAGGTCGCCACCAGCACGGGCAGCGCCACGACCACCGCGCTGACCGCCGGTCCGAGCACAGGCGGAGTGCTGCCGCCGCCGACGGTCGGGATCACCAGCAGGGCGAACAGCAGCCAGGTGCTGATGCCGGTCGCCACGGTTCCCGCGACGATGGCGCCGTAGGTCGCGACCACCGCGCCAATAGCCCGCGTGAAGTGCGCGCTCATGACCATTCCGAGGCACGCGACACACGCGGCGGTCGCGAACATGAGCAGATACACGCGCAGCAGTTCGCCGGGCGAGACGCCGCCGAGCAGCAGGCACCACGCCGCGACCGGCACGGTGACGCCCAGCAACACCGCCGCCATCGCCAGCACCGACAGCAGCTTGCCGGAGACGACGTCGGAGGGCGAGAGCATGGTCGCGCGCAGCATCTCCAGCGTCTGCCGCTCGCGCTCGGAGGCTATCGAGGAGGCCGCGTAGGCCGGGATGGCGATGAAGATGAGCGAGATCTCCGTGTATACCAGCCAGTGCAGCCCGGTGCGGCCGAGGGCGTCGGGCGGATCCCCGTGGCCGTAGATTGAGTGCTGCCACACCGTGAACCAGACCGGCAGCGCAACCGCCAGCGAGGTGAGCAGGACGTAGGCGAGCAGCGCGAAGAAGACGCGGCCCACGCGCATGCGCAGCCGCAACTCGTGCCATGCGACCGCCGGGTTGAGGCGGAAGATGCTGTAGAGCAGCCGCTCGATGGTCTCGCTCATGGCGAACCGAACCCCTGCGACTGCGAGCAGTCGCCTGATGGCCTCACGGCGCTGCAACCCGTCACTCCGACCCGAGCCCCTTCGTCGATCGGACGTAGATGGCTTCGAGGTCTACCTCCTCCTCCTGGAAGCCGCGCACCCCGAAGCCGGCGGAGACCAGTGCGGTGAGCACGTGGTGCTCGCCGCCCTCCTCGCCCTGGTAGATCGCCTCGATGCGCCCGTCCTGCTCGGCCACCTGCACGATCGTCTCTAGTGCGTCCAGCAGCGCACAGGCCTCGCCGCAGCGCTCGGCGACCTCGATGATCAGCCGCGTGCCGCCCGTGAGTTGAGCCGAGATCTCGTCGAGCGAGCCGGCGGTGACGAGCCTGCCCTGCTCGATGATCGCGATCTTGTTGCACAGGCCCGCCAGCTCGGGGAGGATGTGCGAGGAGATCAGCAGCGTCTTCTCGAGCTTGCACAGCTCCCGCAGCAGCGCGCGCACCTCCATGCGCGCGCGCGGGTCCAGCCCCGACGCCGGCTCGTCGAGCAGCAGCACCTCCGGGTCGTGCACCAGCGTCTTCGCCAGGCACAGGCGCTGCTTCATGCCGCGCGAGAGCGAGTCCACGGAGGCGTCGCGCCGGTCGCTCAGGTCGGTCAGCTCCAGCACGTCGCCGATCAGCCGCCGCCGGCGGCTGCGCGGGACGCGGTGGGCGGCGGCGAAGAAGTCGAGGTACTCCCAGACCATCATGTCGTCGTAGACGCCGAAGAAGTCGGGCATGTAGCCGACGCGCGCGCGCACCTGCTCGGGCTCCTCGCGGATGTCATGCCCGGCGACCAGCGCGGTGCCCGCATTCGGCTCGAGCAGCGTCGCGAGCATCCGGATGGTCGTGGTCTTGCCGGCGCCGTTGGGGCCGATGAAGCCCATGGCGTCGCCGCGCTCGACCATCAGCCACAGGTTGTCCAGCGCCGTGAGCGTGCCGTAGCGCTTGGTCAGCCCGCGGATCTCGATCATCGCCGTGCGTTCCGTGCGCGCCTCAGAAGCTATCAACGGTGGCCTCTACTCCCACGCCCTGCGTGATCGCGATGCCCGACTTTGCCTCAAGCTTCACCAGCACGCGACCGTCCGGCGTCATGTGCTCTGCCGCGTCGGGCACCGGCGCGGCCGATCCGGTGAGGGTGAGCTTGTCCCACCGGCCGGTCGCGATGTTGCGCACCAGGACATCTGGCGCCACGTAGCCGGTGCCCCCGTAGATACTCGCGTCGCTGATGACCATGACCTTCAGGTCGGTGGCCCTCCCGCCGCCGGGCCCCAGTGGCACCGTGAACTCGAAGGTGGCCGAGCCCTGCTCGATGTACACGTTGGTGCCCGCGTAGCCGCCGTGCCGCTGCACGGTGCCTTCGGTGCTGACGAGGCGTTCCTCGACCATCCATTCGGGCACGTTCACGCCGCTTCCGGTACCCAGCCGCACCGGCAGGTCGAGTATCATGAGGGCCGCGTCCTCTATGCGCGCCGGCCGGTCCACGAGCGTCACCGGCACCAGCG
>JALGUJ010000124.1:4064-18450 GCA_029820945.1 Candidatus Zipacnadia bacterium
ACCACGTGCGGGCGCTCGGACGACACCGGCGACATGGTCCTCATGCCGCTCGGGTCGCCCGGCCCGAAGACATTGGCCAGCGCCGCGTCGCCCAGCGTCCGCTGACGCCGCCCGCCGGGGCCGACTCCAATCTCGGTGGTGCGCATGAGGCCGAGGTCGGCCTCCTGCCCCGGCGCCAGCGCAACGGTGTCCCCAATGCGCCCTTCGCGCACGATGCCCACGCGGTCGAGGCTGATGGAGCTGCCGTTGCGCACGTGCGCCCGCAGGTTGCTGCCGTCGTACTCCAGGTAGCCGTCGATGCCCCCGCCGAGGTCGGCGAGGAACTCCACCTGCACCACGCGCGTGCTCCACATATTCACCGACAGGTCGGCCACGCGCGGTGCCGGACCGTAGACCACACAGAGGCTGTCGGAGCGGGTGATGTCGGACTCGACCGCGGACGCCGCCGTGCCCTCCAGCGATAGGTCATAGTTGATCTTCGCCGGCGAAAACACGCCCACGAAGCCCACCGCGCGCGCGACCGCCTGCCCGGGCTGCAGCTCGATCGCGGCGAGGCGGCTGACCACCGTCTGGTTTCCCCGCATCGCCAGGCCCAGCCCCCATGCGCCGGCGAAGAAGACGATGATGATCGCGGGGGTCGTCAGCCACGCCAGCTCGCGGCGTCCCAGGCGCGACACGATGAGGTAGTTGACCGGCACCACCGCGATCACATAGGCGAGCAGGAAGCCGACCATCATCCAGATCGGCGGCAACTGGCCGGCGGTGGCCCGCGCCGCGGCGGACGCCAGCGCCGACTGCGAGGACCAGGGCATTATGTCCCGTATTGCGACGATTCCGGCGAGGAAGCCCGCGTCGGTGGGGCGAGCCACGGCGGCCTCGAGCAGCCGCTGCCACATCGCGATCTGCCCGTCCCAGTACTTGACCGCGCCGGCGGTGAAGTCGAAGGTGGTCATGACCACGCGGCCGCGGTCGGCGTCACCGGCCACCACGAGCGGGTCCTGCGCGCTGCCCAGCAGCACCTGGGCGCCCTCGCGCAGCGTGCCATCGGCGACCAGCATGGCACTGCGCGGGATGGCCTGTCCGCCCCACTTCTCCAGCCCCGACAGGTCGGCGATGGTGCGCGTGCCCGATACCTGCATCGGCAGCAGCTCGCCCAGCGAGCCGGACGCCATCGCCGCCGACTTCGCGCCCCCGGGCACGATCAGCGTGCCGCCCAGCAGCACCCACTGGCGCAGCGCGTCGATCTCCTGCTGCGAGGCCGCGCCGAAGTCCGCCTCGGTGAGGATCACCGCGTCCACACCGTCCCAGCCCAGCCACGACTCGGGCACCCGGCCCCACTGCGAGCGCGCCAACTCAACCTGCGGCGCGCGCGAGCTTGACGTCTGCGCAGGAGGTGTCGGGTAGGCGCCCGCCGCCGACAGATCGGGCCTGCCGACCGGGGCGCGTGCCCCCTGCAGGAAGCTCAGCACCGACGCGTTCGACGACAGCACGACCGTCAGCAGATCATCGGTATCGACGACTCGGGCACCGGGCGCAGGGCGGGACTCCGACTGCCCGTTGAGCTCCAGGGCCACCGCCTGGTCGTAGCCGGCGGTGGGGACGTAGAGGCGGTAGAGCTTCTCGGAACCCTTGGGCAGCTCGACGGGCGCGGTGTAGAGGCTGACTGCGGGGGTGTACTCGCTGAACTTGACGGGAACGGTGACGCGTCCGCTGCACGAGTCACCGTCGTTGCGCATGCGCACGGAGACCGGCGTCCAGGCGCCTTTGGTGAAGGCGCCATCGAAGCCGATCTC
Source organism: Candidatus Zipacnadia bacterium (assembly GCA_029820945.1). Lineage (GTDB taxonomy): Bacteria > Armatimonadota > Zipacnadia > Zipacnadales > UBA5352 > JALGUJ01. The sequence continues at coordinate 5,858 of JALGUJ010000124.1, forward strand.
GATCTCCCACTCCACCCCGGCGCACAGGCCGGGGATGGCCGATGCGAGGATGAGGGCGAGTGACAAGAGCACCGGCCGCAGCGTCCGCCTCACGGTCAGACCCCCCGACGCGCATGAAGCCTGCGAACTCATGCTATTGTAGGCCACCTGCCCGCTGCAAGTCAACGTATGCCAAACTGCCCGCGCACTCGCCGCGATGGAGGCGGCTGAGGCCCGCGTTCGTTGCTTCCGGCGTGGGCGACACCGCCTCGCCCTCCGCCGTACCCGCCCGCTCCAGGTCAGCGAAGAGCTCCCGGTTCAGGCACTCGCTGCGCTGCGGCGCGCGTCACGCCTCCGGCAGCGCCGCGATGTCCACAAGTTGCCCCAACCCGTAGGTCGGGCTTCCAGCCCGACTCGTCTTCGGCGGCGCCCGCGCCTCACGCCTCGTGCAGCGCCGCGATGTCCACAAGTTGCCCCAACCCGTAGGTCGGGCTTCCAGCCCGACTCGTCTTCGGCGGCGCCCGCGCCTCACGCCTCGTGCAGCGCCGCGATGTCCACGAGCTGCCCATCGCGCAGCAGCTTCACGCACGCCGGTAGGGCGTCCTCGGCCAGCCCGGCCAGATCGACCGCGTTCTCACCGGCTTCGGCCCCCTGGGACACCAGCACCTCGCCATCGGCGTTCGCGACCACCAGCGTGCACTCGCCCTCGGGCAGGTCCGCCTGCACCTGCACCGCATCGCCCGCGCGCGTCACGGCAAGCCGCCGGGCGAGCTGTGCCACGCACGCAACGTCATCGCGCGGCAGGTAGACGCGCACTCCCGCCAGGCCGTCCTCGCGAGCCACGGGCTCGATCTCCGCGCACGCGAGCATGTCGAAGAGATGCTCGCCCTCGGCCAGAGTCACCGCCAGCGCCTCGCCGTCGAAGGTGTGGCCGGTGGCATTGTAGAGGTGGTAGAGCGTTTTCCCCTCGCCCGCGAACCGGTTGACGTAGACATACTGTGCGTTGCCGGGCGTGACCAGCAGCGGATACGCCTCGCCGAGCCAGTACACTTCCTGGCTCTCGTTGAGGATGGCGTCGAAGTTCGGCGGCCAGTAGCGCTCGAAGGATTCGACCGCGTTCCAGAACTTCTTCACGTCGCGCACGTCGGCGCCGCGATGGTCCAGCTCGTACGGCTTGCACTCGCGGAAGTAGAAGCGCTGGACGTTGCATTCCAGCGGCCGCATGGGTGAGGCCAGCACCGAGAGGTCGTAGGCGATGCAGCCCTCGAGGTGCTGCATCAGGTAGTCGTAGCCCGGATCTTCGGTGGTGAGGACCAAGTCGGGGCGGACGTCGTCCATCGCTTCGTGGATCATGCGCGTGGCCTCGGCCACCGCCTTCTGCCACTGCGTGATTCCGAACTCCGCGTACGTGTGCTGGTGGGTCTGGTCATAGCAGGCCCAGCCCCCGCCGCCGCACTCGTCGAGGCGGATGCCATCGGCGCCGGTCTCGCGCATGACGCGGCTCACCTCGGTCGCGATCCACTCGCGCACCGCCGGCAGGTCGTAGCAGGGCTGCCAGACGAGGTAGTTCCTCGTCTTCTCGCCATCGACGCCGACCACGCCCCACTCCTCGCCATGGGCCCGGCCGGTCTCGCAGGAGTCGTCCAGACGGAACGGGTCGGTGTACAGGGTGACCAGCTTCACGCCCATCTCCCGGTAGGTCTCGATGGCCTCACGGAACGCGGGCAGGCCGCCGAAGCGCTCGTTGTAGCCGCGGTAGTCGCCCGGCTGGTTGTTCCACATCCTCTTCCCGGTGACCGGGTCGGTCACGAAGTAGCTGCTCCAGCGCTCGATCTGGGCCTCGGTCATGACGTCGCCGAGCCGGTCCATGGGCGTGCCGAACGGCCCCAGCTCCGACCACTCCCACCAGCTCATCAGCTCGAGGGAGTCGGTGCGGGGCCTGACGAAGTCGGTGCGGTACGCGCCGTCGCGGAAGAGGAAGCCCTGGCCCCATCCGGCGGGCATCATGTTGCGCACGTCGTGCAGGCGCGACGGGTAGGGGCGCCACCGCCACACGCGGTGCGCCCAGTCGGCATAGCGCTGCATCGCCACATGCCAGTCGCCGGGATGGGCCGCCAGCACCGCGGGCTCGGGGGCGAAGGACGCGCCCGGCTCACGCGTGCGGCGCAGGTACTCGACGGCCATCCCGGTGCCATCGACCGGATCGAGGGCGGCGGTGGTCCACTGATACTCCGGACGCACGCGCGCAGTGAGCCGGTGGGGAGTCGACTCCGCCCGGCCCGGCAGGTGCTTGCGCAGGGCCATGGTCTTGTGCCAGCCCTCATCGTCATCGACGCGCAGGTAGAGCCCGCAGCTGGCGGCGGGCGCATAGAGGTCGATGAGCTGGTAGAGCGCCTGCAGGTCGCCGTAGCCCGCGCGCAGGATCGCCGGCCGGTCGGCAATGATGCCACCGCCGTACGGGAAGTAGTAGTAGTCCTCCGCCGCGTCGTCCGACACCGCCAGCCCCGACAGGTGCGGGAAGGCCAGCTTGAAGTCCACGGGGGCGTCCCCGGCGTTGGCCACATCGAGCCCGAGGCGCAGGCCCTCGTCGTCGATGGTTGCGGTCAGCTCGGCGCGCAGCGCAGGCTGCGCCAGCTCAAGCGTGGCCACGAAGCCGCCCTCGACCGGCTCGACGCCCGCGAGCGTGAAGTCCCGGCTGCCGGCATAGCGACTGTCGCCGACCTCGACGACGAACAGCGCGATCTCCTCGGGCGAGCGGGCCATCTCGACGCCCGCCAGCTCGTGGTGGAGCGACGCCAGGCGCAGGCGCTCGCCGAACTCGAAGCGCGCGCGCACCGTGCCGTTGCCGAGCGTGGCGGCATCGTCGGTCAGCTCGCAGGCGGGCGGCTGTGGCGGGCTGGGCGGGGGCGGGGTCGCGACGATCGGGGCGATGTCGATCGGCTCGGTGTGCGGATGGTAGCTCGCCGCTCCCTCCACGGTGATGCTGTGCACGCGCGCCCCGCCTTCGCCGGCGGTCGCCACGACGCCCGACACGCGCTCGGTGCGGTTGGCGGGCAGCTCAATGGTCGGGCCCGCCGACGGCTCGCCCGGCGTCCCGGACTCATCGAGCCACGCGATCTCCACCGGGCCCTCTGCGCTGACCGTGGCGCTTGCGGGGTGTAGCTTGTCCAGCGCGCCGGGGCGCCACTCGATGCGCGCGCTCTGGCCCGCCGCGAGCCTGCCGCCCTCGGCGCCATGCGCGCCGGCATAGAGGATCAGGCCTGATGGATCGTCCAGTTCGGCGGTCTCGGCGTTCCAGGTGGCGGTCATGGCCGTATCGTTCGCGATCAGGTAGAGGCGCACCATGTACTCCCCGTTGCCGCCGGGGATGGTGAGCTCCTCCTGGGTCCAGGTCTCGCCGTCGAAGGTCACCGAGCTGTTGCCGCGCGGCTCGATGGTGTCGATGCCTATGTAGAGGTAGTCATCGTTCTTCTCGCCCTCGGCCTTGCGGAAGATGATCTCGTTAGGGCCGCGCACGAGCTCATCCTTCGGCAGCACGAAGTCGTACCAGTCGGGGATGTTGAGGGCCCCATCGAGATACTCGGGCATGCCGCCGCTGGTCGGGTAGCTGTGCACAGTGCCGTTGACCACGATCTCGAAGGCCTCGTCGAGGCCGTTGACCGGCGGGTTGGCGTGCCGCGAGTAGTCGTAGACCATCATGAACGCGGACAGCCGCACCTCGCGCACCTGCGCCCACACGTTCTCGGGCAGGTCGCTCAGGTCCAGGACCTTCTTCGCCTGGTAGGTCGCCTCGTTCATGTGCGTCACGCCCATGGTCCAGCCACCCCAGGCCATCCCGGTGTCGTCGTGGACCATGTGGACGCCGGGCGCCACCTCCTCGACCTGCGAGGGCACGGCCTCGGCCATCGACGCGCACATCAGCGCGAGCAGTGTCACGATCGTCGCGACCATCACCATCACCTCTGACCGGGGTTCCGCATGTCAACTGGGCGTTCTGCGCTACTGGCCATAGCAGACACCCATCTGCATCAAGAGTCGCCGCTGGAGCCGCGAATACCTCCTCTTGCGGGGGTTGCATCACCACTATCGAACACGTCGTCCCGGCATTGGTGACGCTCGAGGAGGCCTCGATCGCGGCAGGTCGTCTGCTCAGCCGAGTGGATGCCGGCCGATTGCCTCCCGCAGGCCCACGGTGGCCACGAGACACGAGAGCTTGGCGACGGCTTCATCGTAGCCTTCGAGCACGCGACCGATGCGGTCGCCGCAGCGGTGGAGTCCCAGCGACGACTGCTTGGGGCTGGCTGGCCGGACCATGTGCCGATGCTCAGCGTAAGGATGGCCGTGCTGACCGGTGAGGTGGAGCTTTCGCAGGGCGACTACCGCGGCCTCGCTCTGAATGAGGCGTCCCGTATGCTGGCGGCAGGACACGGCGGCCAAGTTCTGTGTTCAGAGGTGACGGCCCGGCTGGTCAGGGACCGAGTGGGAGAGGGGATCGAGCTGGTGGACCTGGGTGTATACCGGCTTCGGGACATCGACCAACCCCGGCGAATCTTCCAGGTCAGCTTTCCCGCCATGCGGGAGGAGCCGTTCCCGGCGCTGCGGGCAGAGCCGGGCCATATTGTCTCGCTGCCGACGGTGGTCACCAACTTCATCGGGCGCGAAGACGAGATCGAACACCTGCACACGCTGCTCATGGAGCCGGGCTGCCAACTGGTGACGCTGACCGGTCCTGGCGGCAGCGGCAAGACGCGACTCGCTATCGAGACGGCGCGCCGCCTGACGGACGACTTCCGCGGAGCCGTGTGGTTCGTGGCCCTCGAGCAGATCATCGACGCGGCTCTCATCGATGGCGCTGTGGCTGATGCCATGCAGCTCCCACGGTCGGGGCACGCGGATCCCCTCGCCCAGGCGGCGGAAGTGTTGGCCAGACAGCCCGGGCTGGTAGTGCTGGACAACGCGGAGCACGTGGTTGGCGGGGTCGCCGCGGCGGTGCGAACTCTCATCAGCAAGGTGCCCGACCTGAAGCTTATCGTCACCTCTCGCCGGCGACTGAACCTGCAGGCTGAGAGGGAGTTTGTTGTGCCTCCTCTGGCACTCCCGGAACCGGACCTGTCCACGGTCGCGGTGGCCGAGTGCCCCAGTGTGCAGCTCTTCGTGGACCGCGCGCAAGCGGTCCGCGCCGACTCCCAGATCACCGATGCCAACGCCGCCGATATCGCTGAGCTGTGTCGTCACCTCGAGGGCATGCCGCTTGCGCTGGAGCTTGCCGCAGCCCATGTCAACGTGCTCACGCCGTCGCAGATGGTGGCGCAGCTTGCCGACCGCTTCGCGTTCCTTGTCGGCCGCAGGCGAGACGCCTCCGCACGCCACCGCACGCTGCGAGCCACCATCGAGTGGAGCTACCGACTGCTCCCCCCTGAACTCCAGACCGTTCTCGCTCAACTGTCTGTCCTGCGGGCGGACTGGGACGTCAGTGCGGCCCAAGCCGTGTGCGAGCGTGGGGACATCCGGGCGGCGCTGGAGGACCTGCAGGAGCACTCGCTCTTCCGGTCCGCGGAGGCGGCGGGGGTGATGCGCTTCCACATGCTGGAGAGCATCAGGGAGTTCGCCGACGGCGAGTTGTCCGCTGCTGAGCGGACGCGGCTGCGTGTGAGGCATGCCGCCTTCTTCCTGGGGTTGGCGGAGGACTGCGCACGGCGTGCGGATGAGGGCCGAGAGACCGAGGCGTTCGACGCACTCGCCACCGACCTGGCCAACATCCGGGCGGCGATGGACCACGCCGACGCCGCAGGGGGCGCGGGCGAGCCCGGAATGGCGTGCACGACCCCGCGCTCGAACCGGTGACACTGACCGCGATCGAGGTGCGCGAGGTCAACCCGCCCGCGAGCGTGAAGCAGCCGATCCTATGGCGGCTGCTCACCGACCTGCCGGCGGCCCATGTGTGCGCTGTCCACAGCTATCGTCTCACGGGAGGGACAGACTATGGCAGAAGACGAGGCCTGCCGGCGAGCGAAGAAACGCGTCAAGGACGTCAGGGGCTTCTATAGCCACCTATTCCTCACCGATGGGCAGGTTCCGGTCGTCGTCTTGTAGCGCCTCGTTACCGTCCATGAACCGGCCTATCCTGAGCGATCCGTCACCCAATAGCGTCATCCCGTAGCCACACAGCTTGTACCTGAGGATGGGCTCACAGTGGGTGGCAAACCACCGGCGAAGGGCCTCGCCGACTGAGTGCCCCTGAGCGATGGGGGCGAAGAACTGGTCATGGTCGTATTCCATGGCGCCCGGTTTTGCACTGCCCACGAGCGAGAGGCCGTAAGTGGGGGCGAAGACATAGCAGTTGCCGATGCAGTTGGTGGGGGATACGAATCTGGCGGCAAGGCAGGAGTGGAGGTTCCAAAACAGCACCTGGGGGTCCCCAGCGGCCACGTCGGACTGGCTGATGACACCGGCACGCATCTCCCTGCTACTGAAGGCGTGAGATTTGGGGCTACTATGTGCGGTGAGCCATGCGTACTCGTAGTTATCATCCCAGTAAGTCATCATGTCGGCCGCGCTGGTCGTCTCCGTGTCATTGACCACATCGACCGTCGAGTATGCCAGGGACATGCTGCTGTCTGTCCAGGTCCTGCGGACATCGTCGTGGTAGGCCAGAGCCCGATCCCGCAGGCGCAGTGCTCCCGTTCGGAAGTCGTGGTTCTTGTCGAGGTACCGGTTGATGAGGTCCGCCCTGGAGAGACCAGGGAAGACGTCCTCCAGATTGGCGGCATAGAGACGTGAGACCCAGATCGCGGGGTACGGTTCCCCATCTATGGTGTCGAAGAAGGAGTCGCCGTCCGAGTCGGACCATTCGGCAGTGAAGTCCATGTAGTAGAGGTCGCACGGAAAACGTGCATAGCCCTCGAAATCCTCGTCGTATTCATAGTACGCCGGCGCGATAGCCCCGATGAACACGGCGCCCGTGATGTCTGGTACGCTCATGAGGTACTGTTTGAGCAGAGCGGGCTCGTTCTCCATCCCCGTCATCCACTCGCGAACCTCGACCGCACATCCGGAGGCCTCCAGATCGGCAACGTACCGGTCCAGACGTGTCTGGATGAGCGGTCCTAGGTCACTGTCCACTACCACTGCGATCTTGTCGGGCCTCGTCGTCCCCGATATCGCTATCGTCGCCGTGTCCGTCTGGCCAGCGTAGTCGGCCACAGTAAGCTCAGCCTGGAAAGCGCCTTCGGATGGGTAGAAATGGGCAACCCGCGGGCCGACGGCGCCTTCGCCGTCGCCGAAAGCCCAACTGTAGAGAACGATCGAATCGTTCGGATCAGTGGAACCGTCGAACTGGACCTTCAAGGGTACATTGCCGCTTGTCGGTTCGGCCCGAATCACGGCCACCGGCGGCTCCGGCTTGTCTCCGGACGAGTCGGCGGCCCTATCCAGCAGCATGGCGACCAGCTCGTTGTGGCCTCTGGACGCCGCCTCGTACAGTGGGCTCCAGCCGTCGTCGTTCTCAACTCTCAGGTCCGCGCCGGCGTCGAGCAGCAATCGCGCCACGTCCTGATGGCCTGCACGCGCCGCCGTGTGCAGTGGGGTCCGGCCCTTCTCGTCCCGAGCTATCACGACCGCACCGGCGTCGAGCAGCAACCGCGCTACGCCCCGCTGGCCTCTCCACGCCGCCGCATGCAGTGGGGTCCAGCCGTCCTCGTCCCGAGCTCTCACGACCGCACCGGCGTCGAGCAGCAACCGCGCCACGTGCTGATGGCCTTGATACGCCGCCGCATGCAGTGGGGTCCAGCCGTCTTCGTCCCGAGCTGTCACGACCGCGCCGGCGTCGAGCAGCAACCGCGCCACGTGCTGATGGCCTCTCCACGCCGCCGTATGCAGTGGGGTCCAGCCGCCCTTGCCTCCGGCTCTCACATCCGCACCGGCGTCGAGCAGCAACCGCGCTACGCCCCGATGGCCTCTCCACGCCGCCGTATGCAGTGGGGTCAAGGCGGCGATGCTCTTGGCGTTCACGTCCGCACCGGCATCCAGCAGCAACCGCGCGACGTCCCTGTAACCCTCGAACGTGGCCCAGTGCAGCGCGATCGACCGGCTCTTACTCCTCGCGTTCGCGTCCGCGCCGTGCGCCAACAGCAACTCCGCCACGTCCCTGCGACCCCTCGTCTCCCGGACCTTCTCGTACCACGATGCCGCCTCGTCCCGGTTCCCCTGCCCGTCCGCGATGTACCCGAGGTAGACGTAGGCGCGGCACAGGTCATCGGGGCTCATCGCGTCCGGCTCGCCCACTATGATCTCGGACAATATGCTCGCCAGCTCCTCCGCTGCACGGATGCTCGTCGTCGTGTCCTCGCCGTGCAGGACCTTGGTGAACGCTGCGAGGACGCGTTCTGGCGCTGCTTCGCCGACCAATCGGGCGATACTCGACAAGGCCACCCAGGCCTGCTTGCGCACATCGGTGTCCTCGTCCTGCAACGCCTCGGCCAACGCTGGGATGGCGGGCACCAGCGCCGCTTCGTCCTGGACGTTCGGGGCAATCCCGCGCAACGCCAGCGCGGCATTCCTGCGCACGTCCGCGGTCTCGTCTCCCAGCGCCTCGATCGACGTCGCGATGGCGGAACTCAGCGGCGCTTCGCCTTCGAGGTGTTGCCGCGTTTTCCCCAACCCCCACGCAGCGAACAGACGCACGTACGCATCATTGTCCTGCAGCAGATTCATCAGCAGCGGAATGCCGGGCTTGACTGCTGCTCCATCGCGGAGTCTTGACGCAACGGCCCCAAACGCCGCCGCGGCGATCTTGCGCACACCTGCGTCGTCATCCTCGAACGCCTCGATCAATGGTGCGACGAGGGACTTGAGCGCGACTTGGTCCTCGACCTTGGGCGCAATTCCCGCCAGGGCCCCCACGGCGTTCACGCGCACGTTGGCGTCCTCGTCCTGCAATGCCTCGATCAACGCCGGGATGGCGAGCATCAGCGTCGCTTCGCGCGCGGCTCCGTACGCCATCGTCCTCAACGCTTGTGCGGCCATGCTGCGCACCTGCGGGTCTTGATCTTGGAGCGTTTGGATCAAGGGCCGGAGGGCCGGCGTCAGCACCGCCTCGTATCGCTCCCTTCCCCCGATCCGCGCCAATGCCCACGCGGCATACACGCGCAAGTCCGTGCTCTCGTCCCCCAACATGTCGATCAACGCCGGGATGGCGTCCTCCTCGATGTGTGACCCAACGCTCGCCAACGCCGACGCGGCAGACGCGACCACGTCCGTGTCCTCGTCCTGTAGCGCCTCGAGCAACGGCGGGATGGCGGGGGCGAGTGCTGCTTCGTCCTCGACCTCTTCCGCGATGTCCCCCAACGTCTCCGCGGCACTCCTACGTACCTCAGGATCCTCGTCCTTCAGGTCGGCGATAGCATCCTGCACTTGCGCCTGGAGATCCTCAGCTGGCTGCGCCAGGCTTTCGCGCTGGAGCAGCCCGCTCAGCCCCAGGACGAGAGCGGCCAAGATCAGTCCAGCCGCTTCGATTCGCCTTCCGCCACATTTCCGTGTCATGGTTTGGCCCCGCTGTCCTCGGCGATACGCGATTACCGATATCAGACTGGCTGATGCCACAAACGCGTGCATAACCAGGCATTCGGTAGGAGGATTCGCCGTTTGAGCTGCGAGGGCCTTGCTGTGTGGGGGCGCGAGGCGAGGAAGCCACTGAAAGAGGTCTCGTGTAAGCCCGACCTCCGTTCGCACTGGCTGGCCGTCGAAAGAGGGCCTCAATACCTGGACGAGGAGGGTCGAGCCCGGCCGCCTGACACAGGCGACGGAGTCGGCATGCCCGGCCGGTGCCCGGACGGATCATGTGTGAGCGACAGGCCGACCTCAGGTTGTCGCTGAGCATTCCGCGCGACCAGACGCTGATCAGTGCCACCCCCCCGGCACCGCCAGCCGAGCACCCCTTACCAGTAAGAGGAACTGGAAGTACTCTGTAGTGCCGGCCTCCATACGAGGGTCCAGTCGAATCGTGTCGAAGGGCGATCCGGGCCCGATCAACTTCAGCAGGACGAGCTGCTCGTCGGTGCAGAAGTCGACCATGGTTGGAGGAGGGTAGAAAACACCATACACATAGGGCCACGCTTCGTAGGTTCCGTGTTGCGTATCGATCAGGATCGTCTCGCCGTCAACGTAGGCGAACAGGATCGTGAGCACTCTCCCCGATACGGGGGAGTCGTCTCCCTCCATGTGTGCCGCTATCTCGGTTACCCCCCGGAACGGCGCACGAAATGTGTGGGTTGTCCCGAACTGCCCGAAGTACTTGCCCGGCGGATTCGCATTGTACTGCTTCCTGAAGCTCTCGTACATGTGCGCGTCCCTGATGTTGCCGGCCGTCCGCCGATCCCCTCGTCCGAGGGCCGTGTACCTCTCATGACTCGCAGCGAGGCTCTCTGCCACCAGCTCGAACTCCGCGAACCGGTCACCCAAGTATGAGGCATACGCTGCCCGCTGGGACGCTATGTCATCGTTCAGCCTCACCCCGAACCTCCGCCCCGGTGGACTCGGGCCCGGCGGGGCGTTGGCTCGCTGGCGCAGGGCGTGGAGCGTCGGGCCGATACGTCTGGGGGGACGGGTGTCGGGAAGCAATCGGGCCAGGTACTCAAGAGCGAACCCCGGTTGATGCTCTATGTCTACCCCGACGACCGTGAGCTTCTCTTCGTCCGGAAGAGTGTCATTGAACTCGCCTATGGCTCTCCAGAACTCGCCCATCGGCTCCCTGATCTCCTGCGGGTAGCTTTGGAGGTACTTGTCCATGCCATCGAAGAAGGTCGTATCTCCGGCCTCGAGGTAGTCGTTGAGAGCCGCAGCCCAGCTAGGCCCGTTCTCCCACAGTATGTAGCGAACGCCGAGCTTCCGCTGGAGGTACTTGGTGAACTCCAGCCGAAGCGCGTAGCTCATGTCGAGGCGGTGGGATTCACCGGTGAGAATCACTTCGTAATCTGCGAGGATCGGCTCCAGCAAGCCCATGGATGATTCGAAGTCGTCCATATTGATGACTGTATGGTTCGCCGCGAGGTACTGTCGGGGTGAGAGGACCGCCTCCAAGGCCGACGCGGCATTCCCGCGCACCTCGGCGTCTTCGTCCTGCAGGGCTTGAACCAAGGGCGCAATGGCAGGCTCCAGCGCCGCTTGGTCCTCGACGTTTGCCGCGATTCTCCCCAACGCACTCGCGGCCGCCTGGCGCGGGTACGAGTCCGGGTCCTGCAACCCCTCGATCAACGGCGCGATGGCGGGCTTGAGCGCCGTGTCGTCCTCAACGTTTGAGGCAATTGTCCCCAACGCGCACGCGGCATTCCCGCGCGCCCTCACGTCTTCGTCCTGCAACACCTCGATTAGCGGCTGGATGGCGGGTAGGAGGGCCGCTTCTCGGGCGCCGTTATTCGCGATATTCACGAATGCAAACGCGGCGCCCGGGCGAGCGCCCACGTACGCGTCGTCCTCCTGGAACGCCTGGATCAACGCCGGGATGGCGGCCTCTAGCGCCGCTTCGTCCTGGACCCTTGCCGTAGTCCACGACAACGCCCACGCGGCATTCCCGCGCACCCACTCGTTCTCGTCCTGCAGCGCCTCGATCAACGCTGGGATGGCGCGTTGCAGTGCCGCCTGGTCCTGGACCTTTTCCGCGATGCACCGCAAGGCCCACGCGGCACTCCTGCGCACCGCCGCGCTCTCATCCTGCAACGCCTCGGTCAGCGGTGGGATGCCGGGGGCCAGCGCTGGCTGGTCCCGGAACTTCCTCGCGATCCACGCCAACGCTTCCGCAGCCCTGCCGCGCACGTTCGTGTCCTCGTCCTGCAGCGCCTCGATCAGCGGCGGGATTGCGGGTTCCAGCGCCGCTCCGTCCTGGACCTCTTTCGCGATGTCCCCCAACGTCTCCGCGGCACTCGCGCGCACCTCAGGATCCTGGTCCCTCAGGCCGGCGATAGCATCCTGCACGTGCGCCTGCAGATCCTCCGCTGGCTGCGCCAGGCTTTGGCGCTGGAGCAGCCCGCTCAGTCCCAGGACCAGGGCGGCCAAGATCAGTTTGGCCGCCCCGATTCGCTTTCCGCCGGATTTCGCTCTCATGACTCGCCCCCTTCTTGACGGCAATGCCGGTCCCAAAGTGTCCTCAGCGTACGGATAATGGATGACTTCGATGTGCTGACTCTTCTGCAGTATGATGTCAACCGCAGCCTCGTTCGCGGCGATGATCCCCACGGCCTCCGCCTGCGGCGTCACGATCTACGCCACGACCGCGCGAATGGTCTTCACGCTACCCACTCCACGCCCACGATCTCCGTGCGCCCGCCCGGCAAGTCGCGCCACCGACAGTAGGTCTGCTCGGTGACGCCGATCTTCTTGCATACCTGCGCCACCGTCGCGCCGTTGGCGATCTCCACCTCCACCGCAGCCCTCAGGGCTGGCACAGCTCGTTGATGATCTGCTCCGGTGTGTGTCGCTTGCGTCCGCCCCGACAACGGCCCCGAGTTCACGGTGAAGGAGGCGCGCAACTGGCTCGATTGGGCGTCGAGGCCAAGCGCCCCAGGCGCGAGGGCGAAGACCCCATCTACGTCTGGGACGTGGATACGGGTGAAGTCGCCCGG
>JALGUJ010000202.1 GCA_029820945.1 Candidatus Zipacnadia bacterium
ATCCCCAGCGACGCCCGGGGCTTCGCCCGACCGCTACCCCGGCCCTCTGACGGCGATGAAGCCGGCCCAGTAGAACGGGTGCGCCTTGTCGCCCGATTGCGGCAGCGCGTTCTGGCCGGCCTGCAACGCCGCCTCGACGGACGCGCCGTCCGTGAGCGCCTCGTAGAACGCGGTCATGAGCGTCTTCGTGCTCTCGTCCGAGACCGGCCACAGGCTGCAGACGACGTCTTGGGCGCCGGCGTAGATGAACGCACGCGACAGGCCGAGGATGCCCTCGCCCTCAACGTCACGGCCCAGCGCCGTCTGGCAGGCCGACAAGGTGACGAGCCGCGCGTCCAGCGGCCAGGTGTAGACCTCCATCGCGGTCAGCACCTCGTAAGGCAGCTCGCTGCCTTCGGGCGCGGCCAGCAGCAGGCCCGAGAAGTCCGGGTAGTCGGGGTCGGCATAGCCGTGCGTGGCGATGTGCAGCATGCCGCAATCGCCGCCCAGTTCGGCAAGCCGGGCCTTCGTGGCATCCGAGCCGGTGACGAGTTCGGCGCCGGGGACCTGCCCGGCGATGGCCGCGCCCTCGGCGGCGGCTCCCGGCAGCGGCACCATCGCCATCGCCGTGAGCGCCGAAGACACCCCCTCGCCGCGGATCGGCATATACATCCCGCGCACCGGCATGTACATGCCCCGGATGGGCATGTAGAGGCCGCGGTCGTCGTCGTCTTCGGCTGCGGGCTCGGGCGCTCCCGTGTCAGGCGCAGCCACGATCACCGCCGATCGCGACGGCGCGGGCCGCGCGCCCCGCGAGGACAGCGCCAGGGTCAGTGACGGCGCGAAGGCGATCGGGAAGCGCGCCCCCAGGTACTGGTTGCGCCCGTCGATCAGCGCCGCGAAGGGCACCAGCTGCAGCGCACCATCGGCCACGATCCACAGCCGCTCGGCGCCGCTGAGCGTCCCCTCGACCGGCCGCACCAGCGTCTGGTAGAGATCGGCGGCCTGCGTGATGGCGTCGTCGCTGCGCTCCCAGATGGCCTCGCGGAACCTGCCGATCTGCTCGTAGAGCGCATTGCCGTCCTGCTCGATCATGCGCACGCGCGCACTGCCGTCGGCGCCGATGGCGGTCACGGCCAGCCCTTGGTCGGCGAAGGTGTAGTGCAGCCGCCCTCGAGCGCCGCCTCCTCGGCCGCCAGCGCGTCGAGCAGCACCTGCAGCCGCGCCACGTCCTCGTCGGTGACCGGCCCACCGGCATCGAGCGGCCCGCGGATCGGCATGTAGAGGCCCCGGATGGGCATGTACAGGCCGCGCAGGTCGTCGGCCGAGTCGCCACCGCCCATCACCTGCGCCAGCAGCGCATAGGCCCGGCGGCGCATCTCGCGCAGCTCCGTCAGGCGCGCCGCGACCTCGGGCGCCAGGTTGATCTGCAGGTCGGTCTTCTTCCAGGCGAGCTGATCGAGCAGGGCGCGCGCGCGCATGCGCTCGCCGCACGCCAGCGCCAGCTCGGTATCGCCTTGCAGCGCGGCCACGCGCATGAGCTGGCGGTAGGGCGTGATGTTGTCCGCGAACCACTGCTGGCGCAGCAGCGGGTCGAAGGCCAGCCGCTCCCGCCGCGCCTCCGCACGGTCGATGAGGTCGATAAGGGCACTCCGCGCCGAGCCCAGGCGCCCGGCCTGGATGGCCACGTGGGCGAGCTGCTCGTCCACGCTGTCCTGCAGCATATCGAGCCCCGACGCGGCGGCGGCCTCGCGCGCCCGTTCAAGCAGTCGCGCCTTCCAGTCGGTGTCCTCGGCAAGCCACGCCAGACTCATCAGGTGTCCGACCCGCTCTCCCGCGGGCAGACCGGCCTGGTCGATGTCGGTCGAGGCCTTGCGGAACCACTCGCCGGCCTTCTCCCGGTCGCCGAGATTGAGCCAGGCATGGGTCAGCAGCACCGCCGCCTCGACACCCTCAGGGGATGCCGGCTGCCCGGCGAAGACCGGCTCGAGCACCTCAGTGACGTACTCCCACCGCATCGCGGCGGCCGCCGCCCGCGCACGTATCAACGGAAGCCGACAAGACGTGCCGACGTCCTGCGTAGCGATCCATTCCGACCACAGCCTGGCCTCGGCGGCCAGGCCTGGCGCGCCGGCCTCGTCGAACAGGCGAGCCGCCTCCTCGACCATGTCCATCTGCTTCGTGGTATCGGCCGCCTGCGCCGATGCCTCCAGCAGCATGTGGCCCAGGTCTACCTTCCACCAGGGCTGCTCCTCAGCCACAGGCAGGACACGCCTGACCCAGTAGGCGTTCGCGCGCCAGTCCACGACCTCATCGATCGCGTGGCACGTGAGGCAACGGACCATGACTGCGTTGCGGATGCCCACCGGCGTGTACGGTCCGACCAGACACCCACCATGGTAGAAGAACCGGGCCTGCTCTGTAGGCGCCAGTTGCTCCACGGTAACCAGCGCACGCGCGGCCCACTCAGAAGCCATGCCGTGAAGGCCCAGCGCCATCATCTTCATCTGCGCGTAGCAGAACGTGTTGCTCTGGATCGCGGTGTTCGGTGATGGGTGCTGCAACCAGTGGTCGAGTGACCACTCAAGCTCCTCACGGTAGACGTCGTCCCTACCACGCCAGCCCAGAAGCAGGTTGCCGGACATCCACAGTGAGATGGGGACGCTCTCTCCCCATGCGCCGGACCGGACCGTCACCCGGACCCGAGCGAGTTCCGCCGCCGGAATGCCCTCGCGCATCTCCCGGGCAAGCCGCACCAGTGGCTCACTCGCGCGCAGGCAGAAGAACCGGGAAGCGAAGGCGATGGTGTCGATCTGCGTCTGCACCGGGAGCGCGGCGTGGCGCTGCATGACGCCGCGCAGCAGAGAACTCGCAGCCGCCAGCGCCTCCGCATCTCGCAGGTCCACCAGTGCCTCCACGGAGGAGGTGACCAGGGCCCCCAGGTCGGCGGGGAGGGCGGCGATGAGCCCCTGCGACAGCAGATCATCGTCCGGCTCAGGCGGCGTCGTAGTGGGCGGGAGCTCCCGTCCCACCTTGGCGGCGGCCTCGTCGCGGAGTTCGCGCACGCGAGCAGCCCGCTTGAGCAGCACCGGATCGAACCAGGGAGTTGTGTACACAGTCTCACGTCGCGCCGCCCCGTACCATGATTCGTAGGCGTCGGCCACTGCGTTCAGATCGGCGCGCTCACGAGCCAGACTTATGGTCTCCCGAGCCATGCGGGCCACCACGCCCGGGCAGGCTGCGTACAGTCCCGTCGCGTCCCAGGTCGCACGTAGTGTCGCGACCATCGTGCCCAGGTCCTCCGCGGCCATCGCCCGGTCGAAGAACGGCTCAGCATGGGCAATGCCCGCGGGAAGGTCGGCTGCGAGGAGCTGCTCAAGGTCGGCCACGGTCTGCGGCTGGGACCAGCAGACGCGGCCGAGGGCAAGGCAGAGGAAGAGGACAAGCCCCGGCGTGACTCGATACCGCTTCATCGCGGACACCTCCCGTGCTCTCCGGCAGACTGAGAACGTGGCTTGGATGTGGCATTTCCTGCCTCCGCTGGCGGACTCCTGCAACGGAAGTCCCCGCAGAGCCATGATCCTTACGCGCAGGCCACACGCCACCGGCCGGCACCGCAGTGCGGAAGGACTTGCCCCCGCGCTTCACGAAATCATACGTGCCCCGCGACGAGCCGTATCACTTCCGCTCACCCACTCCGCCTCGTTGGGGGGGATGCACTTGAGCAACCAGGGCCCCGAGCAGGGCCAGCTCGTCCAGGTCCGCAGCCGCCACTACGTCGTGCTCGACGTCGATGAG
The DNA here is from genome assembly GCA_029820945.1 of Candidatus Zipacnadia bacterium. Taxonomy (GTDB): domain Bacteria; phylum Armatimonadota; class Zipacnadia; order Zipacnadales; family UBA5352; genus JALGUJ01. The sequence continues at coordinate 3,778 of JALGUJ010000202.1, forward strand.
CACGCGGACAACGGTGACCTCAGCCGCAAGGTGCGGCTCGAGTGCCTCGATGACGACGCCCTC
>JALGUJ010000027.1 GCA_029820945.1 Candidatus Zipacnadia bacterium
GCGGCGGGCAGGCCGCCGTCGCCGGCATCTGCGTGCTGGATCAGGGCGAGCCGCAGATCGTCGTCGCGCGCGCCGATGGCTCGCTGGACCGACTACGCCTCGCGCGCTGAGCGGGCGGCGTCAGCGTCCGCTGGTGGAGGCGCGTACGACCAGGCCGGGATGCAGCTCGATGCGACACCACGGTAACGATTGGCTGAGAAAGCGATTTCTCGGCACCCGTCTGCCCTTCGGCAGCGATGGGTCGCCAGGGCTGGAGCTGAACCCTAGGCGCATGGCCGGACGCTCGCAACGGGTAGTGCCAGACGGGTCGGCCGTACCAGGCCGGTAGCGTGGAGGGACGATCACAAGCCCACGTACATCCCCTTTGGAGACAGGTATGATAGATGAGCAATCCCCTGACGGGCGGAGGTATCCAGCGCCGCGCCGCCTGATCATGGGCTACTGCGGCGCTTCGCTCCAGGGCGCCGACATGGAGGCGCCCATCGGCGTTGAGGGACTCGTGCGCAATGCGATCGATCCGCTGCGCGGGACGATGGTTGACACCCTGTACTGGCAGATGAACACCGACCCGTACTTCGGCTCGTCCACCAGCCATCTGACGGACTGGTTCTCGCATCCCACCCGGGTCGGGCCGGTGTGGGGGCAGGGCCGGCAGAGCTTCAAGACCGCGGGTGAGTGGCGCATCTACGAGAACGCCCGGGAGCTGATCGACAGCGGGACCGATCCGCCGAAGGTGATCATCGAGCACGGGCATGCGGCGGGCATGGACGTGTTCCTGGGCTTCCGCTTCAACGACGGGCATGACCACCGTCTGCCGGGCGGTCTGGACGACCCCAACATGAGTCCGATCAAGAAGGCTCATCCGGACTGGCTGCTCGGGCCCAGTGCGGGAGACTACAGCCAGTTCGCCTACAACTTTGCGGTGCCGGAGGTCCGTCGCTACCGAATGGCCATGCTCGCGGAGACGATTGCCAACTACGACCTCGATGGCGTGGACCTCGATTTCTGCCGCTGGCCGATCCTGTTCCGTCCCGGCGAGGGGGAGGACGGAGCGCGTCAGCTCACGGAGATGCTGCGCGAGACGAAAGCGCTCCTGGAGAGGAAGGGGCGAGAGGCAGGCAGGCGGCTGTTCCTCTCCGTGCGCGTGCCGTACGACCTGGACGAAACACGGCGCGAGGGGATGGACGTGCGCACGTGGATCGGGGAGCACATCGTGGATATCGTGGTGGTAGCGGGAACGGGCGGCGGATGGAACTACCGGCTGCCGATCGAGGAGTACAGGGAACTCGCCGCCGGCACGGAATGCAAGATCGTGGCGCAGAATCTGGACGGCTTCAAGGAACGCCGCCCGCGCTCGGCCCACGTGCTGTTCGGCGAGGGCGACTACTACTCGACCGAGATGCATCGCGCGGTGGCGGCGCGGCACTGGCGGGCAGGGGCGGACGGCATCTACATCTGGAACCAGGACTGGATTAAGTTCGCGAAAGACGACCGGTTCGACCCGCAGTCGTGGAAGGAGATCGGGAACCCCGACGGTCTTGCGGGACTGGACAAGCACTACTTGGTCGGGCCGTCCGGCTGAGGAGGAAACCTGCCGGTGGAACTCGCCGGGCACGGCGAGACGGCCCGCATCCAGATCGACATCGCCGATGACCTTCCGTCTGCTCAGGGGCGTGTGGAGGCGGTCCTGCGCGTGATGGTGGAGCACCTGACGTCGCTGGACCGCGTGCGATTCGAGCTCAACGGCGCGCGCCTCGATGCGGCGTCGGCGACGGTGCGCTACAACTACAACGACTGCTGGCTCGACTTCCCCGTTGCCGACGTGCTGAAGAGAGGGTGGAATGACCTGTGCCTCACGGTTGAGTCGCGGAACCCTCATGTAGAAGCGTCGCTTGCGATTCGCAGCGTCGAGGTTCTGACCCGGTTCGTGTCCTGATGGGTGTACACGCCCCTGCGAGGATGAGAGCGATCGGGGGTTCGGGGACACGCGTACGGCACGGGGGCGCGTTTGCGGCGAAGGCGCAGAGATGACGGTGCACCTGGCGAACTACGATGTGACGATGCCGGGGGGCGACCGCGCCAGCAGGTGCGCGGCGGGCAGCACCGCCCGACTCCCAAACCAGTCGTGCCCTCCGATCAGGAGCTCCTCATTCGCCACGTGCGCCGCTTGATCTCCTGGTTCACCCGCTCCAGGCAATCAGTCGAGTTGAGCTGCTTGTGGTGCCGGCGTGGCAGGCGATAGAACGATGTCAGCACTGTCTGGCTGCGCACCACTCCATTCTCGCGCACCTTCTCGTAGCGGGCATCGAGGATCAGATGCGGGTATTCTTCCTCCAGTGGACGGCTCGCGAACGCCGCCAGCTCAGCATCGCGCGTCTTGTTGATGCGGCTGATGGCGGAGACTGAGAACGAGTGAACCCACGCACCTTGCGGCTGGAGACGCGCTTGACGTACATCTCCACCATCGCCGACACGAGGCCCTTCTCCGAGCCTGGTAGCGGTGGAAGATCTCGGTGCTGAAGCGGCCCATCCCAATCCTGCGGCACCCGCAGGTCGATCGCGCCCACCCGCGTCACCAGCGTGCGCGAGTAGTGACCGCTGCGATAGCCGGGCCGGCTGGAAGTACGCTCGTAGCGCGCGGCACCCAGGAACTCGTTCCATCTCAGCTTCCAGTGCCTCCTGTACCACCGCCTCCACTATCGGACGGAGGAAGTCAGTATCCTCCTGCAACAGCTTCTTGACCTGCTGATGCAACTCGCCATACTGCTGCTGAGCCATGGTCAGTCCCCTCCTCAAGTGTATTGCGGCGCTTCAGGAGATTCGACCATGGCTCACCCCCTCTTGCAGAAGACACGGCACACAACCACGTCATCTCATCGAGATCAACTCATAGATCGCCGCCGGCTCCTCGCGGTGCCTGACCTGCACTGTCCCCAAAGGCCGCGCCTCAACGAGGTGCGCTATCTGCTCAAAGGTGCTGTCGCTGACGATGATGTAGCCGGGCTCGCGAGAGGCCAGCTCCTGCAGACATGCGGCCTCGTTGACGCCATCGCCCATGACCGTGTACTCCATGCTGATCGTCGGGACCCGGCGGGGCAGCGTCGTCGTGGTCTCCAGCGCCGGCGAGGTCATCGGGAGGGCCGGCGGCGGGCAGGCCGCCGTCGCCGGCATCTGCGTGCTGGATCAGGGACGCCTCGCGCGCTGAGCGGCGGCGTCAGCGTCCGCTGGTGGAGGCGCGTACGACCAGGCCGGGATGCAGCTCGACCCGACACCACGGTTCGGTGTTGGCGTCGAGCCGGTGGCGCAGCACCGACATGGTCAGCGAGCAGAGCTGCTCGATGGGGTGGGAGACCGTGGTCAGCGGCGGGCGGTAGAACTGGGTCCAGGGCTCGTTGTCGAAGCCGGCGACGGCGACGTCCTCGGGCACGCGCAGACCCAGCTCCTGGAGGGCATAGAGCACGCCCACGGCGTTGAGGTCGGAGTGGCAGAAGATGCCGTCGATCTCGGGGTGCTCGCGGAGCAGCTTGAGTGTCGCGCGCCGCGCCCCCCGGGGCGGCTCCTCCTGGCTGAGCGATGCGATGATCTCGCGGTCGATGCCGCGTTCGGCGAGGGCGGCGCGGTACCCCTCGACGCGGCCGCCAGCGTCGGAGGCGACCAGGGCGACGTTCTCGCCCACGCAGTCGATCAGGTGCGACACGGCCAGCCTGCAGCCGTGCGCGCGGTCCACGGTTATGGCGTCGCAGGGCACATCGGGCGGCGGCGGGCGCTGGTGGTCAACGGCCAGCACGTAGGTGTCGCGCTCGTGCAACTGCGCGCAGGCCTCGCGGAAGTCCCCGTCGTCCCACTCCGCCGACAGCCACACGACCGCACGTGGTCGGGTGAAGAGCAGGAACTGCACGATCTCCTGAGGGTCTCCGAAGGTGGTGACGTCGGCGCAGAGCACCGGGTGGCCTGTGGAGTGCAGCGCCCGCTGCAGCAGTGAGGTCTTGCGGGCACCCGTGAGGTAGAAGGCGTGGGGGGCCACCAGGATGATAGTGGATGACTTGCCTGACTGGAGCACTTGGGCGTAGGGGTCGGGGCGGTAGCCCATCTCACGGGCCGCCTCAATGATGCGCCTGCGTGTGCCGTCGGATACACGAACATCGGGCTTGTTGTTGAGCACCCTCGAGGCGATCGACGGCGTCACTCCGGCTCTCTCCGCAATCTCACGTAGCGTCACACGCATGCCTTCACCCCTGTTCGCCACCAACGCGCGCTGGCCCACCTGCGGGGGGCAGGGAATCGTTTCCCCACCGTGCGATATCATCCCGAGCGGTGTCCCCGCCCTCAACGCGGTCTACGTCGCCCATGCGGTTCTCTGGGGGTCCAGGTGACAGGTGCGCCTGCCGAGCGCGGCACATACCGTGAACTCATTTTAATTCTGCGCCCAGAAGGAGGAATCCTGCAGGGGATGCGGAATGATTGGCTGAGAAAGCGATTTCTCGGGACCCGTCTGCGCTTCGGCAGCGATGGGTCGCCAGGACTGGAGGTGAACCCTAGGCGCATGGCCGGACGCTCGCGACGGGTAGCGGCAGGCGTCCGCGGAGCCGTCTCCACAGGCGCAGCACCCGCCGGTTGCCGTACGGTCGCGAGAGCGCATCTGCCTCAAATGTCTGAGAGGAGGGACGACCATGAAGTGTCGTCATGGCTTCACCCTGATAGAGCTGCTGGTGGTGATCGCGATCATCGCCATCCTGGCAGCGATCCTGTTCCCCGTCTTCGAACGGGCCCGGGCCAAAGCCCAATCGGCCTCGTGTCAATCGCAACTCAAGCAGATCGGGCTGGCCTTCCTGATGTACGCTCAGGACTATGACGGGCTGTTCCCTGAGGGAGACATGCTCTTCCGGCGTGCCGACTGGCCCTACAACCTGAACGAGTGGGACATCCACTACGATCCCTGTCCCGGCAAGTCGGGATGGGCGTTCTACATCGCGCCGTACGTGAAGACCGCAGCCATCTTCATGTGCCCCAGCGGCCCGACCCACAACCAGGATGACGGGCTGCGCCGCAGCTACGGCTGGAACTACCAGGGCACACACCTGCGCGTGTGCGGCGCATACGGTGGCATCGAGTTCCCCGCGGAGACCTACCTGGTGTGCGACGCGGCCTACCCGTACCTCAGCCGCAAGGGCTGCACTCTCCACTGGCTGCAGACCTGGCTCGGGCACTTCCAGACCAACCCCAAGTACCAGGGCCACCGCCACAACGGCATGCACAACGTGGCCTTCTGCGACGGCCACGTCAAGTCCGTCAGCCAGAACGCCATTCTCGAGAACGCCGGTGGCGCCGCCAACAACAACATCCCGCCCTGGAACTGGCCGGCGTGGGAGGACTGATGGCGCGCAAGCTGACGAGCAAGCGCAGAGACAGGCCGACCGCGAAGATCACGCCCACTGACAGGAGGGAGATGCAGTGAAGAGGACAGGCTTTACACTGATCGAGCTGCTGGTAGTGATCGCGATCATCGCGATCCTGGCAGCTATCTTGTTCCCGGTGTTCGCCCGAGCCCGGGAGAAGGCGCGGCAGACCGCCTGCCTGAGCAACATGAAGCAGCTCGGCACGGCCGCACGGATGTACACGACAGACTATGACAACCACATCGTGCCCTACGCGCTCAACTGCGACCCCGGCGGCTGCGCGGGCTACTTCCTGCGCCTGGAGCCGTACATCAAGAACCAGCAGATCTGGGACTGCCCCAGCACCTCGGATAACGGTGCCGAATCGGTCTGGCGCCGCGACTACGGGTACAACGCCTACATGGAGTTCCACAACGGGTTCTACTTCCGCGAGACCACGCTGGAGGAGATCCGGACGCCGTCGGACACCGCGCAGTTCGGCGAGACCGCATGCGTGTCCAGGAGCTACATGGCGGTCGGCTCGGATGGCACCTGGTACATCCAGCCGGTGCACAACGGTGGCTGCAATATCGCGTTCTTCGACGGGCACTCGAAGTGGTACAAGATCGAGAATGCCAAGGACCTGGCCCTGTGGGACGGCATCCCGAACTAGGGCACTAGTGCTGAGGCGCGCTCAGCGGCGCGCCGGCGTGCGGTCATACCCGAGGCCGGCGGCTGTTGCGCGAAGCCGCCGGCCAGCGGTGCTGAGCGCCTCGATGCCGTAGGGCAGTGCCTCAAACCGGATCCTCAGCACCGGCGCGAGCGGCCCCGGCGCCGGGCAGGTGGCGCCGAGATCTCGGTGCTGCGGTCGCTGGTCCGCTCGACCTGCACCGGCTCGCCGGTCGCCAGAGGCGAGGCGGAGGCCATCGCCGCGCCGGTCCTCGACAGGATCAGCTCCTCGCCGGGGGAGTGGGGAATGCGGAAGGAGCACTGCCGGCTGTTGGAGGTCCACATGCCCTGGTGGAAGATGGGGTTATGCGGGTGCCCGCCGGCGGGGGAGATGCGCCCGGACTTCGTGCCGTAAATCGCCTCACGGTGCGGCCTCAGCCACGCGGCGAGGGGACCGACCACCCGCTGCCTGCGCTCGTCGATGAGTTCGCCAGTGCTTCGTTGCCGGATTGAGCGTCGGTTGCCGGGCGCGGCAACGGCGCCTCCCCCCGGGGCCCTCTCTCCCTGGAAACCGCACAGAACGCGGTTTCAGGCGGGAGAGCCATTTCATTGACGCCCCACTAGAACAGGCCGGGTTGCTTGGGCGGGGAGGAGCCGTGTGTGCGCAGCAGGTGCTCGATCACGTCGATGGCGTCGGGGCCGAGGATCGGCTCGGCGCCCTCGGCGATAAGCGCGTGCGTGCCCTCCGCCTGGGGCTTCTCGCCCTGCCAGTCGCAGGCGAAGACGAGGCGGGCCTGCTTCCATGCGTCGTGCGCGGTCTGCAGAGTGCCGCCGCAGAGGGTGCTCTCGACGGCCAGCACGCCGCGCGCGAGGGCGCTGGTGAGGCGGTTGCGAGCCATGAGGCGCGCACCGGTCGGGTTCGCCTCGGGAGCGACCTCGGAGATGACCGCGCCCCGCCGGGCGATGGAGGCCGCGAGGCGGATGTTCCGCTTGGGGTGGATGTGGCGCACGCCGGAGCCGAGCACGGCGATGGTGCGTCCGCCGGCCTCGATGGCACCGCGGTGGGCGGCGGTGTCGATGCCGCGCGCGAGGCCGGAGACCACGGTTATTTCGCGCCGCGCGCAGGCCTGAGCCAGCTCACGTGCCACGCGCCGTCCCTCCTCGGTCGGCTCGCGCGTGCCGACGATGGCCAGCCCGTAGCGGTCGGCGTCAGTCACCTCGCCGGAGACGCAGATGACCGGTGGCGGGTTCCGGGCGTCGCGCATCATGGCGGGGTAGTCGGCCTCGAAGGAGCACACCACGGAGATCGCGTCGGCCTCGAGGGAGCCGATCTCGTCCTCGATGCCCTCCAACCGCCTCGGCACCTGCTCGCCAATGGCCTGGATCTGCCCCTCGGTCAGGCGAAGGCTCGGGGCCGCGAGGTCACGCGCCGACGCCTCGATAACCGCCATGGCCGAGCCGAACCGCGCGACAAGGCGCATGAATCCGGCGGGGCCCACGCGACCGGACCAGTGCAGCGCGGCCCAGGCGCGCCGGTCCTGTGCGTCCGGCTCCGGTGCGGTGACTTCCATCGTCCCCGACTCTCAGGCATCCTGGCGCCAGCCGAAGGTGGTGCGGACGGCGGTGAGCAGATGAACCTCAGCCGCCCCGGCTCGACGCAACGTCGTGCCTGCCTCCTGCAGCGTGGCGCCAGAATCGAAGATGTCGTCAACCAGCAGCACGCGACGCCCCTTGACCTCGTTGCCCCCAACGACCTCGAAGGTGTCCCTGATGTTGCTCTCCTTCTCCCCGCGTGAGGAGAGGTCCTTCTGGCGCGCGCGATCCTCGCTGGAAATCAGCGATTCGGCGATGGGGATCCCGCTGAGGTGGGACAGGCGGCCCGCCAGCCTGGTCGCCGGGGAGGCGCTGTCGGCCGGGTCGGTGGGCGGGATGGGGACGATCAGGTCGCAGCGGCGCAGCTCGGCACGCTCGCGGACGTGCGCGGCCATCAGCCATGCCAGGCGGTCGGCCGCGCGCTCCTGTCCCTCGTACTTCAGGTCGTGCATCAGTCGCCCCGGACCACTCGGCCTCGCCTCACCCGGGCTGCGATACAGCCCCAGGGCCCAGCCAGCGAAGTCCCTGGTGCGGACGGGGTAGGCGCGGTGCGGCGCGGGCGGAGCGGAGCGCGGGGCGGGTGGGCCGCAGCGGTCGCACCGGCACTCGCGATCCTGCTGCAGCTCATAGCCGAGGGCGTCGGCCAGCGCCCGGCGGCGGCAGCCACGGGAGCGTGCGTACCCGACCATCTCCTCCGCCTGCCGCAGCCGCGCGCGATGGACCGCGTCGGCGCGGCGCGCGAAGGCCTCCAGCGCGGGCGCGGAGGGCGGCTTGCCCGGCTCGGCCACCAGCCGGTCGTCTCCCCGCCGGCGCACCGCCACCGCGCCCATCTCGCACAGCGCCTCGATGCCGATGTGCGCCTCCTGCGGGTGGAGGCCGGTCATGCGGACAAGGGAGGCGTAGGTGACTCGGTGCCCGTTCTCACAGAGGTCCCGGACGGCACAATCGAGTGCGAGGAGGTGGCCGACCTCGGGCGCGGCCCCCCAGGCGGCACGCTCGAGTCGCGCCCGGTCGGCCCGGTCGTACAGCAGCACCGAGACCGGCGTGTCCGAGCGCGCGGCTGCGAGCTGGCGACGATACTGCTCCAGGCTATCGGGGAGGGCGTAGTGCACCACCAGGGGCACGTCCGGCCAGTCATCACGCGGTTCGAGGGTGCCGGTGGCGACGAGCACGCGCGCGGCGCCCTCCCGGAAGCGACGCAGGCCGGCCGCGAACTCGCCGGAGGCAATGCCGCCGTGAAGGGCCTGCACCGGCAGCCCGGCCTGCTCCTCGATCAGCAGAGCGAGCCGCTCGACCTCCGCGCGCATGGCGACGTAGATGACGGCGCGGCGGGGGCCCTCGCGCATCAGCGCCAGCAGGTGCGCGTCCCGCTGCGCCCGGCTCGGGGTGTTCCTGACCTCCAGCCGCAGCTCCGGCCGATCCAGCCCGGCCAGCACCTCCGCCGCGTCGGGCAGGTGAAGCCGGTCGCGCAACTGCTCGCGCGCGTCGGCGGAGGCCGGCTCCGAGAGCGCCAGGACGGGCGGCGCGCCCAGGTCCTCGACGAGGGATGGCAGCCGGAGATACGACGGGTCGTGCGCCCGGCCGCGCTCGCCCACCTGGTCGGCCTGCTCGATGACCACCAAGGCGGGACGCAGAGCGGCGAGCGCGCTTCTCACGCGCGGATCGGCCAGGTGGCGGACGGGCACGAGGGCGACCGAGTACTTGCGCGCGCGGAGCTGGCCGGCCAGCTCCTGAAGCCTGCGCTCGGGCATCGATCCGTCGAGGTGGCAGGCGACCAGGCCCGGCCGCCTCGCAAGGCGCTCGACGCGGCGCTCCAGGCCGGTCTCGGTGGCCGCAATAACCAGGACCTGCCCGCCCGACAACAGCGCGTGAAGCTGCCAGCACAGCGCGCCGCCCCAGCCCGCCGGCGCGACCAGCAGACATGAGCGGCCGCGCAGCAGCAGCTCCAGCGTGTGGTGCTGCCCGTCGAGAAGCTCCCGGCGACCGAAACGGTCGCGCAGGAGCGTGTCGAGGTCACCCTGGCGCAGCGTCACGGTCGGCACCCCCGAGGCATGCAGATGCGCCGGAGGTGCCGGCGTCACCTCCCTGCGGCGGCAGGTCGCGCGGCCGGGGCCGGCGAATGTTACCATCGGGTGAGACGATGCCGAACGACACCGCAGGCCGCCCCGAGATCACTGACCCGATCGAGCTGCCCGACCGGCCCTTCACGGCTCGCAACATCGCCGACTACGGGCAGTGTCCGCAGAAGTTCCTGCTCTCATGGTTCGTGCCCCGGAAGGAGACGCGGCAGTTCCTCGGCGGACCGGCCACTCTGCACGAGGCCGTACGTCAGGCGCTGGTTGACTGCCACCGGCTGGGTGGCCCGGCCCGCGCGCCGCTCGAGCGCCTGGTGGAGGTCTTCGAGCAGGCCTGGGACGGGTCGGCCTGTGCCGACTCGCTGGAGGAGGAGCGGCTGCACGCGCAGGGCCTGACGATGCTGCGGGAGTTCCACGCAGCGCGGCGGGGCCCGTTCCCCCAGCCGGTCGAGGTTGACCTGCGCATGGAGATCGAGCTGGGCGACCACCGTTTCGCCGCGGTTGCCGATGCGGTCGTGCGGGAGGAGGACGGCGGGCTCAACGCGGTCCGCTGGCTCTCGACTCGCCGGCCGCCGTCGCTCAACGACATGCACGAGAGCCCGAGTTGGGGCCTGCTGTTCGCGTGCGCCCGCGACCACTTCCCCGGTGACGACGTGTCGGTGACCATGTACTCGCTGCGCCGGGGCGGCGGGCACCGCGTACGGTACTTGGAGGACGAGCTCGAGCCGCTGCTGGACAGGCTGACGCGGGCGGCGGATCGCATCCGCGTGGCAACCGAGTTCCCGCCGATCACCGGCGAGCACTGCCGCTGGTGCCGGGCGCGCAGCCGCTGCCCGGCGCTGAAGTGATCTCCGCATGGCCACCGCAATGCCCCCCGATATCGTGAGCCTGATCGCGCTCCTGCCGGCCTGCATGGTCGCTGAGGCGCAGGAGACGAGGCGTGTGCTGGGCGGCGAGCACATGCGCGTGCTGTACCGGCGGGAGCACAGGGACCTCGCGGAGCTGGCGCGGGAGAGCGGGCGAGACGCACTGGGCCGCCTGCGTCGGATGCTCAGCGTCGAGCCCGCCGGGCGGATCGACGTGTACATCGTGGGGTCGCAGGAGGAGTTCGACGAGCTGACCGGCCTGCGCAACGATCCGTGGGTCATCGGACGCGCGATTCCGCCGGAGCGACTGGTCGTAGTCAAGCCGATGGGGACGCAGCGGCTGCCCCCGCTGCTGGCCCACGAGCTGGCGCATGTCATGCTCGACGCAGCGATGGGGGAGAGCGCCGGCCTGCTGCCCCGCTGGCTGCATGAGGGGATCGCCCAGCACGCGGCGGACGAGTTCAGCGAGGACGACCGGCGGACGATCGGCCAGGCGGCGCTGCGCGACGAGCTGCTGCGGATTGAGGACCTCGAGGCGGCCTTCGAGGGCGACCGCGAGCAGGTTGCGCTGGCTTACGCGCAGAGCTACACGCTGGTCGAGTACCTCGCCTCGCTCGAGCCGAAGAAGGGCATCAGCCCGTTGCTGGAGCAGATCGAGAAGGGGCGGGATGTGCGGCTGGCCCTGGGGCTGGCCTTCGGCAGGCCGGTGCCGGAGATGGAGGCCGAGTGGCTGGAGGGCCTGCGCCGGGGTTACGGCCGGCACGTCGGGCCGCCGATGTCGGAGACAATCGTCGGCGCGCTGTTCGTGCTCGCCTTCCTGCTGGCGGTTGTCGTCGTCCGGCGCAGGTCGGCGCGGATACGGCAGAGAATGGAGGAGGAAGAGCGGCTGCGGGAGCTTCTGACGACACTGGGCGGGAGCCGGCAGGCGCCCCTGGAGAGCGAGCAAGCGCGGCCGGAGCAGGGTGAGCTACCGATCGAGTGACGGGAGGCGGTCAGGTGCAGGGGTTCATCGACTACGTTCAGCGCATCTGGGGAGGAGCGCTGCCGGGCCAGCTCGCGCGCGCGATACTGGTCGCCGCGCTCTTCGAACTTCTCGTGTACTTGGTCAACCGGTGGATCAGCGCCAGACTCGGGCCGGTGCTGCGCCGCGACGCCAGGCGTGAGCCGTCCGAGCGCGTGCGGCGCAGGCGGATCGTCGGGGACATTCCGCTGCTGCTCAGCCGCGCGGTCTTCTACGTCATCGCCCTGCTGATCATCCTGCGGATCTTCGGGTTCCCGACCCATGCGGAACTGCTGCCGGTGCTGGGCGGCGTGGCGGTCATCGCTCTGGTGGTGGGCGGCCGGCCGCTACGCGACGCCGTCAGGGGGTATCTGATCGCCTACGACGACCTCTACTCGCCCGGCGACCGGGTCAGCATCGGGGAGGTGAGCGGCACCGTCACCGAGATGTCGCTGCGCGCCACGCGCCTGCGCACACGGGACGGAGGCGAGGTCGTCATCCCCAACTCGCAGGTCGATCGGGTCATCAACCACTCGCGGACGGGCGCGTCCGGGAGCGAGGAGGACGCACAGGCGCGCGGGTCAGGCCGCCAGTAGCTCCGGCAGCTCCAGCAGGTCGGGGAGGTACAGATGGGGGGGCCGCGGTGGCGGCGGGTTGACCTTGATCGTCACCATGCCCAGCTCGGCGGCGGGCGCCAGGTTGGCCTCGGTGTCCTCGATGAGCGCGACGCGGTGCGCGGGCGCGCCCACCGCCTCGAGCACCTGCTCATAGCAGTCGCAGTCGGGCTTGGGCCGACCCCCGGCGTCCCGGATGTCGAACACTCGCTCAATCTGCTCCGCGACGCCCAGCGCCTGCAGCACCCGGCGGGCGTACCGCCTCGGGGCGTTGGTGAACACGTAGAGCCGCTGGGGCAGTCTCCCGAGCATCGCCGCGAGGTCCGGCCGCGCACGCACGTGCCGCTCCACCGGCACCCGCTCGACGGACCCGGCGAAGAACTCGCGCTGAGGAACGTCGAACTCCACCTCCAGGCCGCGAGAGGTGGCCCCGTACTGGCGCCAGGTGCGCACGCGCAGCCGGTCCGCCTCCTCCCAGCTCAGGCCCAGGCGCTCGCTGATGAAGCGGGTGATGAGCTCGTCGCCGGCCTCCTGCAGCCCGCACTTGGGCCGGTAGAGCGTGTTGTCGAGGTCGAAGAGGATCACATCAACCTCGGGCGCGGCGGTGGCCATGGGCATCTCCGGTGGCCAGCAGAAGCATGAAGCGGGCGGTCTCCCGCCCGCCCCGATGGCTCAGGTTTTGCGCGTGGCGGCCGGCCGATCAGTCGATCAGGCCGAGGTCAGACATGGCCGGGTCGATGAACTGCTCCCACTGGGTGACGCCCAGCAGGCGCAGGGCGGTGTCGAGGTAACGCTCGGCGGTCGCGAACTCCCCGGCCGTGTTGGCCTCGCGCGCCGCGCTCAGAACCTCCTTGGCCTGGGCGGCGACGGCCGGGTCGCCGTCCACCGCCTCGCGATAGGCGCCGGTGGCCGCTCGGAACTTCGCCTTCACCGCGATCTTGGCCACCACGTTCTCATAGCCCGGCGCGTCCTCAGGGATCTTCTCCAGGATCTTCTCGCGCGCCTCGTCGCTCATGGCCAGTGCGTCCGTCAGCTCGCCGGTCTCGCCCGTCTCTGCGCTCACGGTCACTGGAGGAGGGGCGGTCGCGGTGTCGGCGGTCGCCTCCTCGCCGGGCTCGGTAGCGGCGGTCTCGATTGGGGGCGGCTCAGGGCGGGTGGGAGGCTGCGCCGCAGCGCCGGTCTCGATGCGCCCGATGGCCTCGCCCTCGGTGATGACCTGCACCAGGTTGTCGAACAGCTCATTGGCCAGCGCCTCGCGCTGCACCAGGTAATCGTCCTCGGGCAGCTCGCGGGCATTGTTGAAGGCCTCGAGTATGAGCAGGCGGGCTCCCTCGCCGACCACGACTGTCTCCGGCTGCTCCTCGGCACCGGGCTCCTCGACGACCTCCAGAGGGCCGGTGCTGACGGCGGTGGTGCTGCCTGTGGCGGGCCCCTCAGAGGTTAGCGGGCCGGCGGAGGTGACGGGGCCTTCGGTGGTGGGTGAGGTGACGGAGATGGTCATTGGCGCCGCCCCGGTCGCGGGCTCGGCGCCGGTCGCCGGCTGCTCGCCCGTCGCGGGCAGCTCCTGAACGGTGGCATATGCTGCGCCGGGCAGGGCCTCCTCGAGCCCGGCGGCCCACATGGCGGCCAGGGTCCCGGGCGTCGTCCCGTAGGCCGTGGCGTCCTCGGGGTACACCGACATGATCCTCTGGCCATCCACCAGGACCGTCCAGACCTCGTCTACCTTGTCAACGGTCACAGCCAGGGCGGCCTCGCCGGAGCCCGATGCCAGCACCTGCTGGATCGCCTCCTCGATCGCCGCCCGCCTCAGCTCGACGGATCCGTACTGCCCCCTGGCTCGAATCTCGCAGACCGTCTTCGCCCCGACAACGATCTCGGCGCTCTCCTGTGCCGTGCATGCCACAACCGCACCGAGCAGGATGAGAGCTGCCACGGATAGTGTCCCCCGGAACATAGAGGCCAGCCTCCTTGCGCTCCCGACTGCAGCCTTCATGGTCGATGGCCACTGAGAGGTTGCGGCCAACCGAAATCACTATATGAGATAGCTTCTGCCCCGTCAAGGTTCCGCACCCGCCGTCTGCGTCCTCCGACTCCCCGTGCCGGGCGGGCCCTCGCCCTGCACGAACCGGGAAGAGATGAGACCCGGCGGTGGTGGGCGTGGCACGGAGGTCGCGGCCTCCACCGGGCCGAACTGCGCCCCGTCGCGGCGGCACATCGCGCAGTGGAGACGATGCCTCATGAAGCCGGGCAGGTCGTGGGTGTGGTCGGACCAGGAACACCCGAACGCCTACTGCTATCTTCGGCGCCGCTTCGAGACAGGCGACGCCGTCATGCAGGCGGAGCTACGCATCACCGCCGACACCAACTACATGGTCTGGCTGAACGGCCGCTACGTCGGCCAGGGCCCCGGGCCCTTCGTGGGCGAGGTGCGGCCGCTGGACCGCTACGGAGTCACCGAGCTGCTGCACGAGGGAGAGAATGCTGTCTGCATCCTCGGTAACTGGTGGGGCGTGACGAGCCACTCGCGACCCCGGGGTCGGGCCGGCGTGCTGGCCGAGCTGGCCTGGGAGACCGCTGGTGGCGAGCGCCACGCGGTGGGGACCGACGACTCCTGGCGGGCGCTGCTGTCGGACGCCTGGGAGCGCGACGTGCCCCGCCGCAGCGGCGCCCTCGGCTGGACCGAGTACTACGACGCGCGCCGCGAGCCGGTCGGCTGGACCGCCCCGGGGTTCGATGACGCCGACTGGCCTTCCGCCACGCCGGTTGATGTCGGCGAGCGCGTGCTCTTCCCGCGGCTGACGGCCCTCCTGCGCGAGTGGGCCGTTGACCCCGTCGGTCTTACCGGTGCGTGGCTGGCCGAGCCCGAGGCGCCGGGCCCGGCGGACGAGACGGATCTGACCGAGTTCCTCGACACCGAGCCGCTTCAGCCCCTTGATGAGAGCCGCCGCTCCGCGCTCGCCGAGGCCCTCGTGGCGCCCGGACCGGTCACCATCGACTCGCTGCCGCGGGACCGCGGGCTGGCGCTGACGCTCGACATGGGCCGCGAGATCGTCGGCCACCTGGAGCTGGACGTGGAGGCCGGGGCGGGGACGCGCATCGATCTGGCGCCCGCGGAGCTGCTGCGCGGAGACCGTCCCTGGTGCCGCCGCAAGGGCTGCAGCTACGCCCAGCGTTACCTCACGCGCGAGGGTCGGCAGCGCTGGCGCACCTACGCCTGGCACGGCCTGCGCTACCTGCACGTCGTCCTGCGCCAGGCGCCGGAGCCGCTGACCATCAACCGCCTCGGGGTCTGGCGGCGTGAGGCCGACCTCGATTGGCGCGCGCGGTTCTCATGCAGCGACGAGCGTCTCCAGCGCATCTGGGACATCGGCAGGCACACGCTGCGCGTGGGCACCCAGGAGGTGCAGGTGGACTGCCCCACCCGCGAGCAGGCGGCCTACTGGGGAGACGCCGGCTGGATCGGCCTCTGGACTCTCTGGATGACCGGAGACGCCGGCCACCTCAAGCACCTGCTGCTCTCGGCCGAGCCCTCCCAGTACGAAGACGGCCAGCTTCCCGCCTCGATCTTCTCCAGCCTTGGCCAGATACTCTTCGACTACTCGCTGGTCATGCCCTGGGCGCTGTGGGAGTACTGGTGGCACACGGGCGACCTCTCTGTGCCGCGGCGCCTGTCTGACACCGTCGAGCGGATGCTGAACTGGTACCGCGACCGCTGCGGCGAGTCCGGGCTGGTGGAGTTCGACGCCGTGGCCGCCCACGAGCGGCGCGAGGGGACGCTGTTCATCGACCACCCCGGACTGGGCTGGCACAACTTCCCGCACCCCGGCCTGGACCGCCGGGGAACCAGCGCCGGCCTGAACCTGTTCTTGCTGCGCGCGCTGCAGTGTCGCGCGAAGGTCCTCGACGCCCAGGGTGAGACGGCGCGCGCGGCCGAGACGCAGGGCGAGGCCGCGCGACTCTTCGGGGCCATCGAGCGCACGTTCTTCGACGCCGGGCGCTGCGCCTACGCCGACGCCCTCGTGGACGGCGCCCTGTCGCCGCAGACCAGCCAGCAGGTGAACGCGCTGGCGGTGCTGACCGGCGTCTGCCCGCCTGAGCGGCGCCGGCGAGTCCTCGACCGCGTGCTCAGTGACGACCCGGAGCTCTGCCGCTGCAGCCCCTACTTCTGGCTGTATCAGATCGAGGCCATGGGCATGGCCGGCATGCATGCCGAGATGCTCGAGGCCATCCGCACGCTGTGGGGCACGATGGCCGACGCCGGGGCGACGACCTGGTGGGAGACCTTCGCCGGGGACGAGCTGGACAGCCTCTGCCACCCGTGGTCTTCGGCCCCCAACCATGCGCTGCAGAGACACATGCTGGGCGTCCGCTGCGCCGCCCCGGGCTTCGCGCGGGTGGAGTTGCGGCCGCGGCCGGACCTGCTCGAGCGTGCGCGTGGGACCGTCTGCACGCCGCTGGGCCAAATCGCGGTCGGCTGGGAGCCGACTCCGGGGGGCGCGCGGCTGACCGCGGAGCTGCCGCGTGGTGCGTGCGGCACCGTCTTCGCGCCGAGCGGCTGGACCCTCGACGGAGAGCGGTCGCGGCAGATAGCGGAGGGCGCGGGTATGCGAGTGCTCGCCCGTCCGGTGTCTCCCGTCGTGTAGGGCGCGGACCTGGGCGCGTGCATGGGCACTCGCAGACGCGTGCCGTTGTTGCACCGTGGGTCGGCGTGCGTTTGACACCCCGTGGGGGCGGTGGTAGAATCCGCGCGTGCTCGCCCACCACGTACGGGGAGGCGCACCGATGCTCGATCAACGCCTGCTGGACATCCTGGTCTGCCCCGAGTGCAAGGGCGACATCCGGCTCGAGGGTGACTGGCTGATCTGCGAGAAGTGCCGCCTCAAGTACCCCGTGCGCGACGGCATCCCGATCATGCTCGTCGATGAGGCGGAGAAGCTCGACGAGGACCAGGAGAGCTGACAGTGCTCGGCCCGCCCGCCAAGCGCCTGGAGGTGCGGGCCGCCACGCGACGAACCCCCACATGCCCGGACACGTAACGGCCGAACGCCGACTGCGCAGCGAGGCGTGAGACGCTCCGCACCCGCCCCGCGCCGGTGCCACGCGCGCCCGTGGCACCCACCCAACCATGCAGGGGTCGCCTCCCGACGTCAGCGTCTGCATCGTCAGTTGGAACGTGGCTGACGACCTGCGTGCGTGCCTGGAGTCGATACGCGCCCAGCAGACGCCGCCGACGCTGGAGGTCATCGTGGCCGACAACGCCTCGACCGACGGGTCGGTGGCGATGGTGCGAGAGCACTTCCCCGAGGTAAGGCTCATCGAGAACGACGAGAACCTGGGCTTCGCCCGAGGGACCAACCAGACGCTGCGCGTCGCCGCGGGCCGGTCCCTGCTGATGCTCAACCCCGATACGGTGCTGGCGCCCGATGGCCTAGCCACGCTGGTGGAGGTCGCCGAGTCCCATCCGGAAGCGGGGATCATCGCTCCCAGGCTCGTCTACCCCGACGGCTCGCTCCAGTACTCCTGCCGGCGCTTCCCAACCATCACAGCCGCGATCTTCCGCAACACGTTCCTGGGCCGGATCTTCCCGAAGGCTCGGTCGGCGGCGCGCTACATCATGGCCGACTGCGACCACGAGACGGAGCACCAGGTGGACTGGGCCTCCGGCGCCTGCCTGCTCATCCGCCGGGAGGCGTACGAGCAGGTCGGGGAGCTGGACGAGAGCTTCGTGTGGGGCTCGGAGGACGTGGACTACTGCCTGCGCATGCACCGGGCGGGCTGGACCGTGCTCTACTCGCCCGCAACCACGGTCGTGCACGCAGTGGGGCGCAGCACGGACCAGGCGGTCATCGCCACGATCGTGCGCTCGCACCGGGGCATGTACCGCCTCTACAGCAAGCACTTCGCGTCGAATGCGCCGGCAAGGGCCGTCGTGTGGGTGGGGGTGTGGCTGAGGGCGGGGCTGCTGATCGCGAGCTGGCGGGTACGCCATCTGGCGGTGCGCATCGCGCGGTTCTTCAGGTCGTTGAGGCGTGGTGGGCGATGAGCGCCGTCGGCGAGTGGCTCCTGGACGCGGGGCGCATCGCGGCGTTGACGCTGCTTGTCGCGCTGCCCTGGTTCGCGGGCTACCTCTTCCCGGACCGCATCATGGCGGCCGGCGCGGCGGTGCTGGTCTGCTCGCTCCTTGCACTCATCGGCTGCGGCCTGGGCGCCCGGCGCCGCGGGCCGGGGCTGGCAGGTGCGTGGTGGCCGATCGCCGGCTTTCTTGGGTGGCTGCTGGCCGCGACGGCTACCAGCGTCTACCTGCATGCCAGCCTGGTGAGTCTGCTGAACATCGGCTCCTATGTCGCGATGCTGGCGCTCTTCGCGTCGCTCTTCGGGCTCGAGCGCTGGCGTCGCCGCGCCTGGATCGCCGTCGCCGGAGCGGGTGCGGTCGAGGGCATTGTCGGACTGCGCGAGTGGACGCAGACGGTCATCTACCAGGGCGACACAAGCTGGCGCACCTTCGGCACCTTCTACAACCCCAACGTGCTGGCGGGATACCTGTTGGTCATCATCCCCGCGGCGGTGGTCGCCCTCACCTTCGCCGGACAGCAGGCGCGGGAGCGCGAGGAGCGTCCGCGCCTGGCACTGATCGCGGCCGGGTTCGTGCTGCTCATTCCCTCCGTCGCGTTGCTGCTGACGGGCTCGCGCGCGGGGCTGCTGGGAGCGCTGCTCGGGGGCGCCGTCTTCGTGGTCGCCGCCCCCACCAGGCTGCGGCTGAGGTGGGTGCTGGCCGCGGCGGTAGCCCTGGCGGCGTTGGCGCTGGTGGCGCCGCCTATCCGCGCCAGGATCGTCTCCGCGGCTACGCAGTCGCATTCCGCGGCTTTCCGCTGGTACACCTGGGTCGGAACCACGCAGATGGTGCGCGCTCGCCCCCTGCTGGGCTTCGGGCCGGGCACCTTCGAGCACGCCTATCCTCGCTACGCCCAGGCCGGCTTCACGCGCATGGCGCACCAGACGCCGCTGCAGATCGCTGCCGAGGCGGGACTGCCGGCGCTGGTACTGCTCGTGGCCGCCGTCGGCGCCTTGGTGCGCCCGATGATCCTGGGGTTGCGCGAGGGTGGCGCGAGGGCCATTGAGGTCGCGGCGGGGCTGGCGGCCATGGCTGCGGTCGGACTGCACAACATGGCGGACTACACCTGGTTCGTCCCGGCGGTGGGGCTGACGCTCTCCGCGGTCGCGGGGCTCTCCCTCGCCGCCGCGCGTGAGGTGCCGGAGACCGAGCGGGACGCGGGCGGGCGCGCCTGGACCTGCTGGGCGGGCGCGGCCCTGGCCCTCGTCATGCTCATCGGCTGTCTGCCGGGCCTGCGCGCCCAGATGCTCGCTGAGCGCGGCCGCGCGGAGATGGCGCGGCAGCGCTACCGGATGGCGGCTGGATGGCTCCGTCAGGCCGCCGAGGCCGACCCGCTGGACGCGGATATACTGCAGGACCTTGGCCAGGCCACCGCGGCCTGGGGTCCGGGGGGGCTGGCCCGCGCGGTGGAGGTGCGCCTGCGCGCGGCCGAGCTGAACCCGCTGGACGCGGGCAACTACCTGGCGCTTTCGCAGCTCTACCGCGAGCTCGACCGGCAGGAGTCCGCACTGGCGGCGGCGCGCAGGGCGATCGAGGTGCACCCGAATTGCCCCCGGGCCCACGTGGTGCTCGCGCAGGTTCAGGAGGAGGCGGGGATGGATGAGGAGGCGCTGGAGACCTGGCGGGCGCTCGAGCGCGTGCACGAGTCGCCGGTCGGGCGCTACCAGGCGGTCACCGAGGTCACCGACTTCTCCTACGCCTATGCGTGGCTGGCGCTGGGCCGCGCGGCCGAGGAGGATGGTGAGGTGGAGCGCGCCAAGCGCTACTTCACGCGCGCGGCGCGACTGGCGGGCGAGTTCGCGCGGATCCAGCGCAAGCGGGAGGAACTGCTGAGGGCGCTGGGCAACTGGGACGAGGCGGAGGTGCAGGAGGCCGAACGACTCGGCGCGGAGGCGCAGCGCCGCCTCAAGCGCATCCAGCAGACACCAGAGGAGCGAGGCGAGTCATGATCGTCGCAGTCATACACGGGCCCAACCTGAACCTGCTCGGGGTCAGGGAGCCGGAGGTCTACGGCCGGGTCACGCTGGAGGAGATCGACCGGCGCATCGCGGAGGTCGCTGAAGAGCTTGGAATCGAGGTCACCACCTGCCAGCACAACGGTGAGGGCGCGATCATCGACGCCGTTCAGCGCGCGGGCTGCGAGGCCGACGGCATCGTCATCAACCCGGCGGGCTACACCCACACCTCGGTGGCCATCCACGACGCCCTGAAGGCGGTCCGCATCCCGGTGATCGAGGTGCACCTGAGCAACATCCTCGCGCGCGAGGACTGGCGCCGGCGCTCGATGACCGCCCTCGCCTGCGAGGGGGTCATCGGTGGGCTGGGAGCCGAGAGCTACCTGCTGGCCATTCGCGGCATCGTGGCGCTGGTGGAGGCGGCCGAATGAGCGATCAGCGGATGGCGGCGGTGCGGGACTGGATGGCCGACGAGGACCTCGACGCCCTGCTGGTGTCCTCCCGGCCGAACGTGCGCTACCTTACGGGCTTCACGGGCGAGGGCCTGCTGGTGCTGGACGAGGGGGCGCTGATCTGCACCGACAGGCGCTACACCGTCCAGGCCGGCGAAGAGGCGCCCGGCATCGAGTGTGGGACCGGCAAGAGCCACCTCGAGTGCGCGACCGGGCGGCTGCGCAAGGGCGGCCACGCGCGCGTGGGATTCGAGGCCCCTCATCTGACCTGCGAGAGTCACGCAACGCTGGCGGAGGGGCTCGAGGGCGTCGAGCTGGTGCCCTGCGGGGACCAGATCAAACGGCTGCGGGCGGTGAAGGATGAAGAGGAGCTGAGCCTGGTGCAGCGGGCCGCCGGAATCGCGGACGCGGCCTTCGTGCAGTGGCGCGAGTGGCTCGAGCCGGGCGTGACGGAGCGTGAGGCGGCGCTGGAGCTGGAGCGCCTGATGGTGGTGGGCGGGGCGGAGAGGGCGTCATTCGAGGTCATCGTAGCCGGGGGACCCAACGGCGCCAAGCCGCACGCGCGCCCGGGATCGAGGGAGATCGTACGGGATGAGCTGGTGGTGGTGGACTGGGGAGCGGTCTTCGAGGGCTACTGCTCCGACTGCACCCGCACCGTGGTGGTCGGGGAGCTCGATGAGAAGCAGCGGGAGGTCTGGGAGGCGGTGCGCGAGGCGCAGTTAGCGGGCATTGAGGCGCTGCGGCCGGGGCTTGAGGGCCGGGAGGTGGACGCCGTGGCGCGCGAGCTGCTGCGCGAGCGTGGCTACGGGGAGGAGTTCGGCCACGGGGTCGGTCATGGCGTCGGGCTGGAGGTGCACGAGCTGCCGGGCCTGGGCTCGAGCAGCGAGGACGAGCTGCGGCCGGGAAACGTGGTGACCGTGGAGCCGGGGGTCTACATCGAGGGCTGGGGAGGGGTGCGGCTGGAGGAGCTGATGGCGGTCACCGAGGACGGCGGCCGCCGGCTGACCAGGGCGCCCTACGACCTTTGACTCTTGGGCGCCCATTTAGTATTGTGTCATGCGCCCCCGCATAGCGGGGAGAGCGGCAAATCGAGGGGGCCAAGGTGCCGTTGGCGAAGGAGGTAACGCAGCGTGGTCACCCCCAACGACTTCAAGCCGGGACTGACCATAGAGCTGGACGGTCGGGTGCTGCAGGTCGTGGAGGCCGACCACCACAAGCAGGGGCGGGGCGACGCGGTCGTGCGCACCAAGTTGCGCGACATCGAGACCGGCGACGTCTTCAACAAGACCTTCCGCTCCAGCGAGAGCATTGAGACGGCTCACGTCGAGCGGCGCGAGTTCCAGTTCCTCTACGGCACGGGCGACAGCTACGTCTTCATGGACATGGAGGATTACGAGCAGCGGGAGTTGACCCGCGAGACGCTCGGCCGCAACGTCAAGTGGCTCAAGGAGGGCGAGACAGTCCGCTTCGCCCTCTACAAGGGCAAGGTCGTGGACCTGGAGGTCCCCAGGACCGTCGATCGGCGCATCGTGCAGACCGACCCCGGACTGCGTGGGGATACTGCCCAGGGCGGCAGCAAGCCTGCCACCATCGAGGGGGGTGCGATCGTGCAGGTGCCGCTGTTCGTGCAGACCGGCGACGTCATCAGAGTCGATACCGAGTCGGGCGAGTACGTCGGCCGGGTTGACGGCTAGCCGAGAGGATCGGAGCATGCGGATCGACAGAGACGCTGTCCTGCGCGTGATCGGCCTGCTGGGCGAGTTCGGCGTCGGCGAGATCGAGGTCAGGGAAGGCGACACGACGGTCCGCGTGCGGCGCTCGCGCGGTGCTGGGAGCGGGCCGCCCGCGGCCGGGCCCACCGAGGAGGCGCCGGCCGTGGGGGAAGAGACGTTGGCGGCTCCGGCGCAGGAGCCGGTTGAAGCCCTGGCGGGGCGGATCGAGCATGTCACCGCCGGCCTGGTCGGGCTGTTCCACCACGGGCGCACTCCCGGCGACGAGCCGATCGTGCAGGTCGGCGATGAGGTGGCCGAGGGCCAGGTCATCGGCACCATCGAGGCCCTGCGCAAGCTCACCGACGTGGTTGCCACCGCTGCAGGGGTCATCGACGAGGTGCTGGTGGACGACGGCGCCCCCGTCCAGTACGGGGACGAGCTGTTCGCAATCCGCGTCGAGGAGGCGTAGGCGAGATGGGCCGGAGGTGTGGTTGGGGCCGGACGGGCTTCGCGCTGATCGAGATCCTCCTGGTCATCGTCATCATCGGCCTGCTCGTGGGCGGCTACTACGGGCTGATGGGCGGCGATGGGGACGAGGGCGAGAAGAAGTCGGTTCCAGCGCGCTCGATCGAGAAGGCGAAGTCCGTTGAGTGCGCCAGTAACCTCAATCAGTGCAGGCAGCTCATCCAGATGTACGTCATCGAGAACGGGCAGTACCCGAAGGAGTTCAACCCGGGGGAACAGGGCAGCTTGGGCCGATGCCCGGTCAGCGGCAAGCCCTACGTGTACGACCCTGAGACCGGCAAGATCCACTGCACTACTCCGGGGCATGAGGGTCTGTGAGCAAGCGCCTCTTCAGCAAGCACCAGAGACTATCAGTAGGTCGCGGCGACGCATGGAGCTAGCGTATGTTTGAGAAGGTGTTGGTGGCGAATCGCGGCGAGATCGCCTGCCGCGTCATGCAGGCCTGCCGCGAGCTGGGCATCGCGACCGTGGCGGTGTACTCGGAGGCCGACCGCGACGCGATGCATGTGCGCATGGCCGACGAGGCCGTTTGCGTCGGCGACGCGCCGAACAGCGGCAGCTACCTGAACGCCGCCAACATCCTCAGCGCCGCGGTGATCACCGGCGCGGAGGCCATCCACCCCGGCTACGGCAACCTCTCGGAGGATGCCAACTTCGCCGAGGCCGCCGAAGCCTGCAAGCTCACCTTCATCGGCCCGTCGCCGGAGGCCATCGCGCGGGTGGGCAACAAGTCCGAGGCGCGCAGGACCATGCGGGAGGCCGGCGTGCCCGTCATGCCCGGATCGGCCGATGGCATTAAGGGCGCCGACGATGCTCGGGAGATTGCCGACGAGCTGGGCTACCCGGTCATGGTCAAGGCCGCCGGAGGCGGAGGCGGACGTGGCATCCGTATCATCCACAACGACGACCAGATGAAGGAGGCCGTCAGCCAGGCCTCCTCGGAGGCCAAGAGCGCCTTCGGCAACGGCGAGCTGTACATCGAGAAATACATGGAGGACCTCCGCCACGTGGAGGTGCAGATCCTCAGCGACGAGCATGGCAACTACGTGCACCTGGGCGAGCGTGAGTGCTCCATCCAGTACCGCCATCAGAAGCTGCTCGAGGAGTCGCCCTGCGTGGCGGTGAGCGCCTCCCTGCGCCGGCGCATGGGCGAGGCGGCGGTGCGCGCGGCGCAGGCGGCCGGGTACACCAACGCGGGCACGGTCGAGTTCCTCCTCGATCAGCGGGGGCGGTTCTACTTCATCGAGATGAACGCCCGCATCCAGGTCGAGCATCCCGTCACCGAGATGCTCACCGGCATCGACATCATCCGCGAGCAGATCCGCATCGCCGGAGGCCAGGCGCTCAGGCACGAGCAGGGCGGCATCTGGTTCAACGGCCACGCGATCGAGTGTCGTATCCTGGCCGCCGACGGGGAACGTGGCTTCCTGCCCTCACCTGGCACCATCACGCACTGGGAGTTCCCCTCCGGCCCGGGCATCCGCGTCGATAGCGGCGTGGCGACCGGCTCGGTGGTGTCCACCCACTACGACCCGATGATCGCCAAGGTCATCTGCTGGGATGAGGACCGCGCGAGCTGCATCGAGCGCATGCGCGCCACGCTGCGTGGGGCGAGAATCGAGGGCGTGAAGACCACCATTCCCTACCATCTGCAACTGCTCGGGAACGCGTACTTCCGACGCGGCGAGATCACCACCCAGTTCATCCAAAGACGCCTGCCGATACCCCATGGAGGTGGACGCTGATGGTTGACGACAACGGTCGGGACTTCTGGCGCTGCATGGCGGGCAGCATCTTCGGGTTCGCGCTGGCGCTGGTGTGGATCATCAAGGGATTCGGGTTCTTCCTGCTGGCCGCCGCTCTTACGATAGTCGGCGGACTGCTCGGCTGGCTGTTCGGACGCATCTTTGCCTGACGAGGTGTTGTATGCGCGAGGGCGCACGTCGAAGAGGGCGAGAGCTGGCGCTCTCCATCCTGTTCCAGGCGGATCTGGGCGAGCTCGGGGCGGGGGCTGCGGTCGCGCGGCTCTCGTGCACCATGGACATGCTCGCCGAGATCTGGGAGATGCCGGCCGAGGAGCGGCGCAAGCTGCGCGCCGAGATCGAGCAGTTCGCCATTCGGCTGGTCGAGGCGTACTTCTCCCGTGCGGAGGAGATCGACGCGCACATCGAACGGCTCGCCCACGACTGGACCCTCGAGCGCATGCCCGCGACCGACCGCAACGTGCTGCGGGTGGCGGCGGCGGAGCTGCTGGGAGTCTCCGAGACGCCCGTCAGCGTCGTCTTCAATGAGGCGGTCGAGCTGGCAAAGACCTACGGCACTCCCGCGTCGGGCAAGTTCGTGAACGGCGTGCTGGCGACGCTCGCGCGCGAAGAGGGCCTGGTCTCGGAGAAGGCGTGAGGGGCATGGACAACGGCTCCTCCGCCGGACGGGTCACGCTCTCCGTCTCCGAGCTGACCGCCTACGTCAAGCGGCTAATCGAGCGGGATGAGCTGCTCGCCGAGGTCGCCATCCGCGGCGAGATCTCGAACTTCATCCGTCACCGCTCCGGGCACCTGTACTTCTCGCTCAAGGACGACGCCAGCCAGCTCTCGTGCGTCTGCTTCCGCGGCGACGCCTGGCGGCTGGGCTTCGAGCCGGAGGACGGCCAGCAGGTCGTCGCGCACGGCAGCATCGGCGTCTACGAGCGGCGCGGGGTCTACCAGCTCGTCGTCCGCGCCATGCGCCCGGACGGTGCGGGCGAGTTGGCCGAGGCGATCGCGAAGCTGCGGGCGAAGCTGGAGGCCGAGGGGCTTTTCGACCCATCGCACAAGCGGGCGCTTCCGCGCTACCCCCGGCGGATCGCTCTCGTGACGTCGTTGACCGGCGCCGCCGTGCGAGATCTGGTCAGCGTCATCTCGCGGCGCTTCCCGCCCGCGCACCTGATTGCCGTGCCCACCACCGTGCAGGGCGAGACGGCGCCGGAGAGCATCGTCGGGTCGCTGCGTCTCGCGGCCACGGTGTGCGCCGCAGACCTGGTGATTGTCGGGCGGGGCGGGGGCTCCCTCGAGGACCTGTGGGCGTTCTACGACGAGCGCGTCGTGCGCGCGGTCTTCGCCTGCCCGGTTCCCGTCATCAGCGCGGTCGGTCATGAGACCGATGTGAGCCTGTGTGATGAGGCGGCCGACCTGCGGGCCCCCACGCCGTCGGCCGCGGGCGAGCTTGCGGTGCCCGACGTGCGAGATCTGATCGTGGACCTGGAGCAGTTGGGGGCGCGGGCCTCGGCGGCGCTGCTGCATCGCGTCAAGCTGGCGGGCTCGCGGCTTGCCGCGGCCTGCGAGCGACCGGTGCTGTCGCGACCTGGCGCCATGGTCGAGCCGCGCTGGCAGCGGCTCGACGAGGCGGGGGTGCGTGCGGTCAGGGGCGCCCACCTGGCGATCGAGAGGCTCGAGGGCAGGCTCAGCCGGTCCTCCCTGGCGCTACGCGCCTTCGACCCCCGCCTTGGGCGGCGGCTCAACGTCATGAATCGCCAGGGGGCGCGGGTCGAGGACGCATCCCGGCAGGCGCGCGCGGCGGTGATGCGCCGCACGCACCAGCTCTCGGCGCGACTGGCCTCGGCGCAGGCGTCGCTCCGGGCCCTCGATCCGCGGCGCGTGGTCGAGCGCGGCTTCGCACTGGTCTGGCGCGACCGCGATCACCGGCTGGTGCGGGCGGTTGCGGACGTCGATGAAGGCGAGGGCATACACGTCTCGGTGGCGGATGGCGAGATCGACGCGACGGTCACCGGGAGGACGGAGTGCGCGGACTGATGACCGAGGATGCAAAGAGCGTTGACGAGATGGGCTTCGAGGAGGCCCTCGACGAGCTGGAGAGGATCGTCGAGGAGCTGGAGAGCGGGCAGGTGGAGCTGGACCGCATGGTCGATCGCTTCGAGCGCGCCATGGGCCTGCGCAAGCGCTGCGCCCACCTGCTGGCCGAGGCCGAAACCAAGATAGAGCAGCTCGTTGATGAGGAGGGCTCCACCGAGCCATTCTCGCCTGGTGATACGAATGACGATCAGTCTTGACGACATTGAGTCACCCCGGGACCTCAAGGGCCTGGGAACGTCGGACCTCGAGGCGCTGGCGGCACAGATGCGGGAGCGCATCATTGAGACCGTCTCCAACACCGGCGGGCATCTGGCGTCCAACCTGGGCGTTGTGGAGCTGACGCTGGCGCTGCACGCGGTGCTCGACAGCCCCCATGACAAGATCATCTGGGACGTCAGCCACCAGTGCTACACCCACAAGCTGCTGACCGGCCGCCAGGATGGCTTTGCGCAACTGCGGCAGTACCAGGGCCTGGCCGGCTTCACCAAGCGTGACGAGAGCGAGCACGACCCCTTCGGCGCGGGCCACGGCAGCACCTCGATCTCGGCGGCGCTGGGCTTCGCCAAGGCCCGTGACCTGCGCAGGTCGGACGAGCGCATCGTGGCCGTCATTGGCGACGGTGCCCTGACCGGCGGGCTGGCCTTCGAGGGCCTCAATGCCGCAGGGCACCTCGGTGCGGACCTGACCGTGGTGCTCAACGATAACGAGATGAGCATCGCCAGGAACGTGGGCGCGCTCTCGGCGCACCTCGCCATGCTGCGCGCGAATGTCACGCCCACCATCCGCCGCGCGCGGCATGACCTCACCCGCATGCTCGAGCGCCTGCCCATGGGCCAGTCAATGGTGCTGGCCATGGACCGTTTCCGGGACGGCGTCAAGGGCATGGTCATCCCGGGCATGCTCTTCGAGAACCTCGGCTTCACCTACCTCGGGCCCATCGACGGGCACGACATCGCCGACCTGACGGAGATGCTCGAGCAGGCGGTGCGGATCCCCGGTCCGGTGCTGGTGCACGCCTTCACTACCAAGGGCAAGGGCTACGAGCCCGCCGAGCGCGATCCGCGCAGCTTCCACAGCACGCCGCCGTTCGAGACCAGGACCGGCCGGAAACTGCGCAAGCGCAGGGGACGCACCTACAGCGCTGTCTTCGGGGAGATGCTGTGCGAGCTGGCCGAGGACGACGACCGCATCGTCGTGATTACCGCCGCGATGCTCGACGGCACGGGGGTGGAGGGTTTCAACCAGCGCTACCCGGAGCGGACCTTCGACGTCGGGCTGGCCGAGGAGCATGCGGTGACCTTCGCGGCGGGGCTGGCGGCCGCCGGCATGAGGCCCGTCGTGGCGGTCTACTCCACCTTCCTGCAGCGGTCCTACGACCAGATGATCCACGACGTCTGCCTGCAGAATCTGCCGGTCGTCTTCGCCCTCGATCGGGGCGGAGTGGTTGGCGACGACGGGCCGACGCACCACGGCGTCTTCGACATCGCCTACATGCGGCACATCCCGAACATGACGTCGATGGCACCGCGCGACGAGGGCGAGCTGCGCGACATGATGGTCACCGCCCTGTCGCTCGAGGGGCCGGCCAGCCTGCGCTACCCCCGCGGCGAAGGCGTGGGCGCTGAGCTGCGGGGTGAGCCGAAGGTGCTCGAGATCGGGAAGGCCGAGGTCATGCGCGAGGGCGGCGACGTCGCCATACTGGCCCTGGGGCCCATGGTGTACACCGCCCTGGAGGCGGCCGAGGCGCTGGCCGAGGAGGGCATCGAGGCGACGGTGGTCAATCCGCGCTTCATCAAGCCCATGGACGAGGAGCTGGTGCTGTCGCTGGCGTGGGAGGTGGGCGCCCTGGTCACGGCGGAAGAGGGCGTGCTGGCGGGCGGCTTCGGCTCCGCCGTCGCCGAGCTGCTCGCGGATGCCGGCCTCGGAGGCACGCGGCTGCGCAGGCTCGGCATCGGCGACGCCTTCGTCCCCAGCGGCGACCGGGAGGTCCTGCTCGCGCAGTGCGATCTCACGCGCGAGGGCATGGTAGGAGCGGTCAGAGAGCTGCTGGACGCGATCCCGCCCACGGGGTGAGAGCGGCGCGCCCCTGGCAGGCGAAGCTCACAAGGAGTGGTCGGACTATGTCATCCTCGAAGACGAGGCACTGGAGCACTCTTCTCGTGGTGGCGACCGCCCTGGCGGTCACCTGCTGCTCCGTCTGGGGCCAGGAGGACGGCCCGGGGCTGGCCCAGTTCAAGCAGGGCGTCGAGCACTACGAGAACGGACAGCTCGAAAAGGCGCGTGATGCCTTCAAGGCGGCGCTTGAGGCGCTGCCCGAGGAGCCGACGGTCCTCTGCTGGCTGGGGTCGGTCTCGCTGCAGCTCGGCGAGACCGAGGCGGCGATCGGCTACCTCACCCGCGCTATCGCCGCGGACCCCGACTACGCGGTCAGCTATAACAACCTGGGCAACGCCTACCTGGCGACGGGGGACCTGGCGAAGGCGGAGGAGCAGTACAAGCAGGCGCTGCAGCGGGATCCGAACTACTCCGACGCGGAGTATAACCTGGGGAATCTGTATGCCCGCCAGGGGCTCTACGAGCAGGCGTTCGAGGCCTACGGGCGCGCGATCGCCCTCCGCCCAAATGACTTCGACGTCCACGTGTCCTTCGGCCACGCCCTGCACAAGACCGGCGACATCGAGCAGGCGATCCAGCAGTTCGAGGCGGCGCGTCAGATCGAGCCGCAGGATGCGGAGGTCCTTACCATCCTCGGCACGCTCTACGTCAAGAGCGGACAGACCGAGAAGGCCATTGAGGCCTACGAGGAGGCGCTGGCGGCCGACGCGAACGTCGTGGAGGCACATATCGGCCTGGGGCTGGCGCTGTACAACAGTGGCCGGTACGACGAGGCCATCGACCACTGGTCGGCGGCGGCGGAACTGGACACCACGAGCTTCGCCGCGCGCTACAACATGGGCCTGGCCCACGCGGCACTGGGCGACTACGCGAAGTCGGCCGAGGCCTACGAGAGCGCCCTGAGGATCCGGCCTGATGACGCGAACGCTCTCAACAACCTGGGCTGCGTGCTCTATGAGCTGGGCCAGGCCTCGGAGGCCGCCGACCGGTTCCAGCAGGCGATTACCGCCAAGCCGGAGCTGCAGGTGGCCCACCTGAACCTCGCACTGGCGCTTGAGAAGGCCGGCAGGCAGGATGAGGCGCTGGCACAGTGGCAGCAGGCGGCGACGAAGTTCCCGGAGCTCGCCGCGGCGCACGCGGGGCTGGCCAACCTCCACTACGCGCGCGGCGAGCACGACCGCGCTCTCGAGGCCTACCAGAAGACGCTGGCGCTGGATCCCGAGAACCTGGAGGCGCACAACAACGCTGGGCTGATCCATCTCAACCGCGGCGACCTTGAGCAGGCCGTCAGCCAATTCCAGGCCGCGCTCGATATCGACCCGAGCTACGTGTACGCGCTCAACAACCTCGGCGTGGCGATAGAGAAGCAGGGCGACCTGCAGGCCGCCCTGGAGTACTACGAGAAGGCCCTTCAGTCCCAGCCGGACTACGCGCCGGCGCTCAAGAACCGGGACCGACTGCAAGGCGAGCTGGGCGAGACAGCCACGGAGTAAGCTGCGCGACGCAGAGAGGACCAGCATGGGGCAACCTGTGGAACGGGTCGGGATAGTCACCGCCCTGCACAAGCCCCGCGCGCAGGAGGCCACCCGCAGGGCGGTCTCGCTGCTGCAGCAGGCGGGTGCGACCCCGGTGGTGTCGTCACCGCTGGCCGAGGCCTGCTCCCTGGACTGTGACGTCTGCGACGACATCGTCCAGGCGCGGCCCGATCTGATGCTGGTGATGGGAGGCGACGGGACCTTCCTCGCCGCCGCCCGCATGGTGGCGCCCATCGGGACGCCCCTGCTCGGCGTGGACCTGGGCGGCTTCGGATTCCTGGCGGAGGAGGAGCCCGAGCGCTTCCTGGCCGAGATCGAGCGCGTGCTGTCGGGGGAGTTCGAGGTCGAGGAGCGCCTGATGCTGCGGGTCCGCCTGCGCCGCAGCGACGAGCCCCGTGACACCTACCTGGGTCTTAATGACGCCGTCATCGCCACGGGCAGCTTCCGGCGTCTCGTGCGCCTGATGCTGTCCGTCAGCGGCCAGCACGCCGCGGAGTTCGCCGCCGACGGCCTGATCATCGCCACTCCCACCGGCTCGACCGCCTACTCGCTGTCCGCGGGCGGGCCGGTGGTGGACCCGAACGTCGAGGCCATCCTGATCACAGCCATCTGCCCCCACACCCTGGCGACCCGACCGCTGGTGGTCCGGGCCGACTCGGAGCTGCGCGTCACCATCGACCCCTCGCGCGCGGCGCAGGAGGACCTGGCGCTGACCGTGGACGGCCAGGAGACCGTGAAGCTGCTCCCCAGGGATGAGGTCGAGATCTCGCGGGCCGAGTGCCGCACGCGCATCGTGCGGCTTGGCCGCAGGACCTTCTACGACCGGCTGCGCGGTAAGCTCCGCTGGGGCGGCGAGCGCTAGCCGGTCCCGTCTCGCCACGGGCGGGCGATTGAGCACCCATGCTTCGCCAACTGAGGATCGAGAACTTCGCGCTCATTGACAGGCTCGAGATCGAGCTTGGGCCGGGGCTCATCGCCATGACCGGCGAGACCGGCGCCGGCAAGTCGATCATCGTGGACGCGCTCAACGCCGCACTGGGCGAGCGCGTCACCTCCGACTCGATCCGCGGCGGCGCCGACCAGGCAAGGGTCGAGGCGATCTTCGACCTCTCCGACGCGCCCGCGGCCGGCGCGGCGGCCGAGTCGGCCGGCATTGCGTCCGAGGATGCCGCGATCGTGCTCAGCCGCACCATCGCCTCCGGGCGCAGCTACTACCGGGTCAACGGCCGGTCGTCGAGCATGGCCGACCTGAGGGCGATCGGCGAGCACCTCGCGGACATCCACGGACAGCATGAGCACCAGGAGCTGATCCACGAGCGCAGCCACCGCCGGTTCCTCGACACCTTCGGCGGCTCGGAGCACCAGGAGCGACTCGAGCGGTTCCGCGCGGCGTGGCACGAGCTGCGCGATGCACGCCGGGCGCAAGAGCAGCTCGCAACCGATGAGCGCGTGCGCGCGCAGCGGCTGGACCTGCTCCGCTTCCAGGTGGAGGAGATCGACCAGGCCGGGCTGTCCCCGGACGAGGATGAGAAGCTGCAGGTCGAGCGCCAGCGGCTCATGCACTACGAGAAGCTGCGCGACGGGCTCGTGGAGGCCTGGGGCGCGCTCGACGGCGAGGGCTCGGCCGGAGCGGTGGCGCAGCTCCGCGTGGCGCAGGACGCCGCCGAGGAGCTGGCCGCCATCGACCCCGATCTCTCAACCGTTGCCAGCGCGCTGGTGGAGGCGGTCGAGCAGGCGGAGGACGCCGCGCGCGGCATGCGCCAGTACCTCGAGGGCATGGAGGAGGATCCCGAGCGGATCAACCAGGTCGAGGCCCGGCTGAGCGCGATCGAGTCGCTGAAGCGCAAATACGGGGACAGCGTTGCGCAGATCCTGGAGCATCGAGAACGCGCCGCGGTGGAGATCGCCGCTCTCGAGGGCGCCGAGCAGAGCGCGGAGGAGCTGGAGCGGCGGGTCGCGGAGCTGGAGCGCGAGGCCGGCGAACGAGCCGAGCGGCTGTCAGAATCCCGACGCGAGCTGGCCCGCCTGCTGGCGGAGCGCGTGGAGGAGGAGCTGCGGCCGCTGGGGATGCAGCAGGCGCGATTCGAGGTACAGATCGAGGCCGACGCCGACGATGAGGGCCTGCCCGATACGGACGGCCGCCGCTGGGCCGCCGACGCGGGCGGTATCGATCGCGTGCGCTTCATGCTCAGCGCGAATCCGGGCGAGGAGCTGCGACCGCTCTCGAAGGTGGCATCCGGCGGAGAGCTGTCGCGGCTGATGCTGACCTTCAAGTCCATCAACGCGGCGGGCAGCCAGGTGCCGACGATCGTCTTTGACGAGGTGGACACGAACATCGGAGGGCGCACCGCGCTCGCGGTGGCCGAGAAGCTGGTCGGGGTATCCCGGCACGCCCAGGTGCTGTGCGTCACGCATCTGCCGCAGATCGCCTGCATGGCCGACCGCCATCTCTCCGTCTCGAAGGCGGTCCAGGGCGAGCGCACGACGGTGGGCGTCCGGGAGCTCGCGGGCGAGGAGCGAGTCGCCGAGATCGCCCGCATGATGGGCGAGACCGATACGGCGGGAACCGCGCGCCGGCACGCCTCCGAGATGCTCCAGGAGGCCGCACGCACCCGCGAGCGAATCCGATCAGGTCAGGAACAGCCGAGCACGGCGTAAGGCGCCGGAGCCTGACGCCGCAGAGAAGGGATATCAATGCCGAGAGTCGTTGTGGACGCAGAGCGATGCAAGCAATGCATGCTCTGCGTCGAATTCTGTCCCGGGGACGTGCTGCAGGTCGGGGAGGAGACCAACTCGAAGGGGTATCGGCCGGTGGTCATGCGCGATGAGGACAGGTGCACCGGGTGCGCGGTCTGCGCCCTGGTGTGCCCGAGCATCTGCATCGAGGTGTACCGATGAGCGAGCAGAGAGAGCGCGTCTTCATCAGCGGCAACGAGGCGACGGCCGAGGGCGGCATCGCGGGAGGCTGCCGGTACTTCTTCGGTTACCCCATCACTCCGCAGAACAAGATCCCTGAGTACATGAGCCAGCATCTGCCGCTCATCGGCGGGGTCTACCTGCAGGCCGAGAGCGAGGTGGCGGCGATCAACATGGTCTACGGCGCCGCCTCCGCGGGGGCCCGCGTGATGACCACCTCCTCATCGCCGGGGATCTCGCTCATGCAGGAGGGCCTGTCTTACATGCTGGGCTCGGAGCTGCCGTGCGTGGTGGTGAACATGGTGCGGGGCGGGCCGGGGCTGGGCAACATCGCGGCGGCGCAGTCCGACTACTGGCTCGCCACGCGCGGCGCAGGGCACGGCGATGGCCGCTGCATCACGCTCACGCCCTACAGCGTGCAGGAGCTGCACGACTTCACCGCCGGGGCCTTCGACATCGCGGATCGCTACCGCAACCCGGTGATGGTGCTGGCCGACGCGATCCTCGCCGGCATGATGGAGCCGTGCGAGCTGATCCCGCGCCGCGAGCTGCCGCCGCCCGACCGCCCCTGGGCCGTGGGGCCGCACGGCCCGGACGAGCGCGAGCGGAACATCGTCAACTCGCTGTGGGTGGACTTCGATCTCATGGAGGCCGTGAACCTCCGGCTGCAGGAGCGCTACGCGCAGGCCGCTCAGGAGATCACTCAGTGGGACGAGTTCGGCTCCGATGAGCCGGACGTGCTGCTGTGCGCCTACGGGGTCTCGGCGCGCATCTGCGAGGGCGCCGTGCTCCGGGCCGAGGAGGCCGGCGTGCGCATGCGCCTGATCCGGCCCAAGACCGTCTTCCCCTTCCCCAGCGAGCCGATCGCCCGGTGGGCGGAGCGGGCGAATGCGGTCCTGGCGGTCGAGCTGTCGATGGGCCAGTTCGTCGAGGACGTGCGCCTGGCGGTCGAGGGGCGCTGCCCGGTCGAGCTGCTCGCGCGTGCCGGGGGCAACATGCCGTCGGTGGGCGACGTGGTGCAGAAGGTGCGGGAGATAGGCATCAAGGCCGGCCTGATCGGTGCCTGATCGCGACGCGAAGAGGACTCTGGTATCAATGGCTGAAGCGAAGCTGGTCAATCCATACCCTGACGCGCTGACCGACGTCGAGATGCGCTACTGCCCCGGCTGCACGCATGGGACGGCACACCGGCTGGTGGCCGAGGTCATCGACGAGCTCTCGATCAGGTACCGGACGGTCGCCATCGCAACGGTGGGCTGCTCCGTTTATGCCTATGAGTACTTCGACACCGACGCGGTGCAGGCCGCGCACGGCCGTGGACCGGCCGTGGCCACGGGCATCAAGCGCGTGCGGCCCGAGGCGGTCGTCTTCGCCTACCAGGGCGACGGCGACATGGCGTCGATCGGGATGGCCGAGGTCGTGCACGCCGCGTCCCGCGGCGAGAATATCACCATCGTGTTCATCAACAACGCGGTCTTCGGCATGACCCAGGGGCAGATGGCGCCCACCACGCTGCTGGGCCAGCGCACCACCACGTCGCCGCGCGGCAGGACGGCGGAGGAGGCCGGCTACCCCATCCGCGTCTGCGAGCTGCTGGACACGCTCGAGGGCCCCGGCTTCCTCGCTCGCGACGCGCTGACAACGCCGCCGCGCATCCGCAGCGCGAAGAGGTCGCTCCGGCGCGCCTTCGAGACCCAACTCGCCGGCGCGGGCTTCTCGCTGGTGGAGCTGCTCAGCATCTGTCCCACCTGGTGGGGCATGAACCCGCTGGAGGCGATCCGGCACGTCGAGGAGAGCATGATCGAGTACTACCCCCTCGGTGTCTTCCGCGACCGGCTCGCCGACCAGGAGCAATCTGAGGAGGGAGCTTCCGATGCGTGAGGAGCTGTTCATGGCGGGCATCGGCGGGCAGGGCGTCAACCTGGCGGGCCAGCTCATCGCACGGGCCGGGATGGACCTCGGGCTCAACGTGTCGTGGGTCCCGATCTACAGCCCGGAGGTGCGCGGGGGCAGCTCGACCTGCACCATCGTGCTTACCGACGGGCGCGTCGCCAGCCCCATGTCCGATCACCCCACGTCGATGATCCTGATGGACACAACGGCGGTGCGCGAGTTCGCCGCCCGCATCGCGCAGGGCGGGCTCATGGTCCTGAACAGCTCGCTGGTGCCCGAGCCGCCCGAGTGCGCCGACTGCCGTGCCCTGCCGGTCCCCGCGAACGACATCGCCGAGGAGATCGGCAACCTCCGCGCGGCGAACATGGTGCTGATCGGCGCCTGGGCCGGCGGCACGGGAATCATGGGTGCGGATGACGTCTCGCGCTCCCTGCGCGAGATGCTGCCCGAGCGCCATCACCATCACATGCCCGACAACGAGACGGCGCTGGCGCGCGGAGTGGAGCTGGGCCGCGCGTCGAGCCGGAGTGCGTAGTGCCGGTGCCGGTGCCCGCTAAGCGCCGCCGCTCGCCCGTCGTCCCCGATGAAGGAGAGACACCATGCTCGCCCGCATAGACGAGTTCGCCCACGAGGCCAGGGAGCACCTGGAGCAGATCCACCGGCGCCGGGAGGACGCCTACACCACCTCCCGGGAGGTCGTTCAGGCGGCGTCGGCCACCATCAAGGCGGTGCATCGCGGTGAGTTCGACGAGGCTCGCGAGCAGGTGCGCCGCACCCGCGCCCTGCACGACCGCATGATGGAGGCGGTCCACGCCAGCCCGGAGATCGGCTACTCAGGCTTCGTGGGTGACGCGGCCCGGGAGTACGCGGAGGCGGCCGTGGTGCTGGCGCTCATCGCCGGCGACGACCTTCCGGGGCCGGCGGAGATCGGCGTCGATCCCGCCGACTGGCTCAACGGCCTCGGGGACGCCGTGGGGGAGCTGCGGCGCCACGTGCTGGACCTGATCCGCCGCGATGAGGTGGATGCGGCCGAGACCTACCTCGAGATGATGGACGAGATCTACCAGAGTCTGATGAGCTTCGACTACCCGCAGGCCGTGACCAAGGGCCTGCGCACCCGCAGCGATCAGGCCCGGGGCGCCGTTGAGCGCACCCGTGGCGACCTCACCAACGCGCTGCGCCAGTCGCGCCTGGAGCGCCGCATGCGCCGGCTCGAGGAGACACTGGGCGCGGAGGAGTAGGGGAGAACCGAGTGGCGACCCGCCGGGCGCATCATAAGGGTCGCTATGCTGCGACCCCGAGCGGCTGCCCGGCTATGTGGCCACCGCGTCGGCGTAGTGCGCAGGCCCCCGGCAACGCGACGATCCGCAGGCAGTCTCATTCCCGCAGGGTTGACAGCGCTATGGGGCTGTGCTATCGTCCTGAGCGCGACCGGTCACTACACCATGACAGTGTCCCGCCCGAGTTGGTGCCCAGCGTGAGCAACGCCGAGAGTCGCGCTCCCGCGTACGGGACCGAGGTGAGTGTACGAACGGCCGGCAACGTGCTGCGGCCGTGGTCCATGATGACGCACCTCTAGAGGCCCCGCCCGGCCGTAGTGCGCCACGGCATCGGGCAACGGGGCCTCTTTTCGTGTACGCCCGGTCCTCATTCCATAGTGGGGAGCGATAGCCGTGCGCATATTCGAAGACATCACCGAGACAATAGGCAACACGCCCCTGGTGCGCCTCAACAGGCTCGCGGCGGGTCTCCCGGGCGATGTTGTCGCAAAGGTCGAGTCGTTCAACCCCGCCGGCTGCGTAAAGGAGCGCATCGGCTACGAGATGATCGTGGCCGCGGAGCGCGAGGGGAGGATCGCGCCGGGGCGCACGAGCATCATCGAGCCCACCAGCGGGAATACGGGCATCGGGCTCGCCATGGTCGGCGCGGTGCGTGGCTACCGAGTGATCCTGTGCATGCCGGCCGGCATGAGCGTCGAGCGCCAGAAGCTGCTGAAGGCCTTCGGCGCTGAGCTGGAGCTCATCGCCGAGGGGGGGATGCGGGGAGCCATCGCGCGCGCCAGGGAGCTGGCGGACGAGATCGGCGATGCCTTCATTCCGATGCAGTTCGAGAACCCCGCCAATCCGGCCGCACACGAGAGGACCACGGCGGAGGAGATCTGGGCGGACACCGGCGGTGCCCTGGACGTCTTCGTGGCCGGCATCGGCACGGGAGGGACGATCACGGGCGTGGCGCGGGCGCTGAAGCCCCGCAGGCCGGCCCTGCGCATCGTCGGCGTGGAGCCCGCGGAGTCGCCGGTGCTGTCGGGCGGCGAGCCAGGGCCGCACGGGATCCAGGGGATCGGAGCGGGCTTTGTGCCCGAGGTCCTGGACACGGAGTTGCTGGACGAGGTCGTGACCGTGACCACCGAGGAGGCGATCGCGCGGGCACGGGGCCTCGCGGCGGAGGAAGGCATACTCGCCGGCATCTCCTGCGGCGCCGCCACCCACGCGGCCCTGGAGGTCGCGAGCCGGGAGGAGATGCTCGGCCGCATGATCGTCGTCGTCCTCCCGGATACCGGGGAGCGATACCTCTCAACCGAGCTGTTCGACGCATGAGCGGATGACGCGGACGAGGCCGCGGAAAGGAGGAACGGCGATGTTCGGGCACTTTAGGCCATCTACCAGGGTGATGATGCGCATGGCTATGCGCCAGCGTCTCCATCCGGGACGCTATCTCGCGCCGGGCCGTGTCGCGATCGGTGACAGCATTCCCGCCGCGCCCGAGGATCGCCCGTTCTCACTCGCGGGTGCGGTCTGCGGAGAGAGTGATCGAAGTGCCTAAGACGTACGACGAGATCAACGCGAAGATACGAGACGGCAACGTCGTGGTGGTCACGGCCGAGGAGATGATCGGGGTCGTGGAGGAGATGGGAACCGCGGCCGCGGCCGAGAGGATCGACGTCGTGACGACCGGCACGCTTTCGCCGATGTGCTCGTCAGGAGCGTTCCTGAACTTCGGCCACTCCACGCCCCGCATCAAGGTGGCGAATGCATGGCTGAACAACGTCCGGGCCTACTGCGGCCTGGCCGCGGTGGATCTGTACATCGGCGCCGCCGAGGTCGCGGAGGGCGACCCGCTCAATCGCAACCACCCGGGGCGGTTCCGCTACGGCGGCGCGCACGTGATCGAGGCGCTCATCAGGGGCGAGGACGTCAGGATGCACGCCGAGGCCTACGGCACCGACTGCTACCCCAGACGCCAGCTCGACACCTGGATCAGCCTGCGCGACCTCAACGACGCCTACATGCTCAACCCGCGCAACGCCTATCAGAACTACAACGTGGCGGTCAACAAGCATGCCGACCGCGACATCTACACCTACCTGGGCGTGGTCAAAAGAGACCTGGGGAGCGCCAACTACTCCTCGGCCGGGCAGCTCAGCCCGCTGCTGAACGACCCGTACTACCGCACAACAGGGATCGGCACGCGCATCTTCATCGGCGGGGCGCAGGGGTACGTCTACTGGCCGGGCACCCAGCACGACCCGACCGGTCCGCGCAACGAGAGGGGCGTGCCCACGGGCGGCGCGGGGACGCTGGGCACGGTCGGCGACCTCAAGCAGATGGATCCGCGCTACGTGGTCGCCGTCAGCATGCTGGGCTACGGGGTGTCCCTGGCCGTGGGGATCGGGACGGCGATCCCGATCCTGGACGAAGAGATGGCGGCGTACACGGCCGTTAGCGATGCCGACATCGTGGCGCCAATCATCGACTACAGCCGCGACTACGGGCTCAACGAGGCGGAGCCGCTGGCCCACGTCTCCTACGCGCAGCTCAAGAGCGGCCAGATCGAGCTGGAGGGCAAGCGGGTGCCCACGACTCCGCTGTCGAGCTACGTGCGCGCCCGGGAGATCGCGCAGAAGCTCAAGTCGTGGGTCGAGACCGGCCGGTTCCTGCTGACTGAGCCGGTGCAGCCGCTGCCCTCGCCGGAGGAGAGCGAGGGCTTGAGGATGCTCAACTACCGCCCGGTTGACCAGGAAGACGGTGAGTGAGATGGCAGAGAGCCGAGTGGTGCTTCACTTCCCGAAGAAGCTACTCGACCAGCCCGTGACCTCAACCGCGGTGGAGAAGTTCCACCTGCGGTTCAACATTCTGCGCGCGGACATCACGCAGGATCAGGAGGGCCTCATGGTCCTCGGGCTGGTGGGCGAACCGGAGGACATCGAGGGCGCGGTGCAGTGGATGCGCGAACAGGGCGTGGCCGTGCAGCCCCTCGATCAGGACGTGGTGCGCGACGAGGAGCGCTGCACCCACTGCGGGGCGTGCATCGTGGTCTGCCCGACGGGCGCGCTCTCGATGGACCTTGAGAGCCGCGAGGTGAGCTTCGACGCCGAGAAGTGTGTGGCCTGTGGCATCTGCGTGGACGTGTGCCCGCCTCGCGCCATGTCCATCTCGTTCTGAGGCTCGACGGTACCCCGCGTGTGAAGGAGCCCGCGGCATCTGCCGCGGGCTCCGCTCATGCGGGGTCAGATGGGCCGGATCTAGATCTCCCAGACCGTCTCGCCCTCGTCGTCGGGGCCGCCCGTGCCGCCCTCTTCGAGGCTCTGGAAGATCCGCTCGACGAAGGTGAGCAGCTCGCGGGGGTTGAAGGGCTTGGTGAGGTATGAGCTGACGCCGGAAGACCAGCCTCGGAAGATGTCCGCGTCCTGCGCCTTCGCGGTGAGCATGATCACCGGGATGTCCTGGGTGTCGGGGTCAGCCTGCAGGCGCTTGAGCACCTCGAAGCCGTCCATGCGGGGCATCATGACGTCAAGGACGATCATGTCGGGCTCATCTTCCTTGACCTTCTCGAGGGCCTCGACGCCGTCATAGGCGGTCAGGACATCATAGCCCGCACGGGTGAGGTTGACCTCGACGAGCCGGACGATGTGCCTTTCGTCATCGACTACAAGGATCTTCTTCGCCATCGACAGCCGCTCCCTCCATAGGCCCTGCCCGCGCGCCCGGGTGGCGTACACAAACGCCTCCCCGGCGCGCTGCGCGGGCTTAGGGGACATCCGGTGTGCGCCGATTATATCAGAGCCCTCCGGTCGTGTCAAACTTCCCGGCGAGCGCCGGCAGCATCCAGATTCGTGTGGATGCGCGCACCGAGCGGCGACGTCCCCTGCCTGCGCATCCCGCTCCTCAGCGGGAGGGACGGGGGCTGAGGCCAACCCCGTTGCGGCGCAAACGCCTGCAGAGCAACGACCTGCGGATGGGGGCGTCCGTGTGTCATCCACAGGAATCTGGATGCTCTCGCGAGCGCCTCAGGTGTCGCGTTACTGCGCCTCGCCGGCCTGCGCGACCGACCTCTGCACCAGGTCGGCGGCCACCTCGAAGCTCTCCTCGAGCCGCCGGTACAGCTCCTGATAGAGACGGTGATACCGGCGGTAGAGCTGATGCCGGTCGCCGTCCACCCGGGCGGTCTCCACCACTCGGATGGTGGCGTCGCAGGCCTCGGGCACGCTCTCGTAGATGCCCGCGCCGACGGCCGCGAGCAGGGCGACGCCGTAGGCCGGCCCCTCGTCCACGTTGATGATGCTGTGCGGATGGCCGGTCACATCGCTCTGGATCTGCCGCCAGAGCCCGCTACGCGCGCCGCCGCCGGACGCGCGGACCTCGGCCACCTCGAC
This sequence comes from Candidatus Zipacnadia bacterium, assembly GCA_029820945.1. GTDB lineage: Bacteria > Armatimonadota > Zipacnadia > Zipacnadales > UBA5352 > JALGUJ01. The sequence goes on from JALGUJ010000027.1 coordinate 40,909, forward strand.
GCCCATGGCCTCGATGATCTCGAAGGAGTCGCGCAGCCCGTAGGCGACGCCCTCCAGCACCGCGCGGATCAGGTGCGGCTTGCCGTGGCGCAGGCTCAGGCCAAAGAAGAGGCCGCGCGCATTGGGGTTGGGGTAGGGAGTACGCTCGCCGGTCAGGTAGGGCAGGAAGACGAGGCCCTCGCTGCCCGCGGGCGCCTGCGCGGCCTCCTCGGTCATCAGGTCGTACGGGTCCCTGTCCATGAGCCGCGCGACCGCGACTTCGTCCCCGCAGATCGTGTCACGCAGCCAGCGGAGAGAGCCGCCCGCGGAGAGCATCACGCCCATGACGTGCCACTTGCCGGGAACCGCGTGGCAGAAGGTGTGTGTGCGCAGCCGCTCGTCAACGGCCGGCTCGTCGAGGTGCGCGAACACCACGCCCGAGGTGCCCGTGCTGACCGAGACGACGCCGCCGCGCACGATGCCGTTGCCCACAGCCCCGGCCGCCTGGTCGCCACCTCCGCCCACGACCGGGGTGCCGGCCGCGAGCCCCGTCAGCTCGGCGGCCTCGGAGGTGATGACCCCGCTGACCTCGGGCGACTCGTACACCTGCGGCAGCCACTCCACGGGCAGCTCCAGCCGGTCGAGCATCACGTCGGACCAGCGCCGCTGCGGGACGTTGAGCAGCGACGTGCCGGACGCGTCGGAGACTTCGGTGGCGTACTCGCCGGTGAGGCGCAGGCGCACGTAGTCCTTGGGCAGCAGGATCCTGCGCACCCGCGCGTAGCTCTCCGGCTCCTCGTCGCGCAGCCAGATGATCTTCGGCGCGGTGAAGCCGGTGAGCACCGGGTTCAGCGTCTCGCTGACCACGTCGTCGGCGCCGACGGTGTCGGTGATGGCCTCGCACTGTCTGGCGGTCCGCTGGTCGCACCACAGCAGGGCCGGGCGGATGACCTCGTCGCTGGCATCGAGGAAGACCGAGCCGTGCATCTGGCCCGAGAGCCCCACACCGGCGATCTCAGCCGGGGCCGCGCCCGCTTCGCTGGTCACGGCGCGCACGCTCCCCACGGTCGCCTCCCACCAGTCCCGCGGGTCCTGCTCGGCCCAGTTCGGTCGGGGCGTGTAGAGCGGGTACTCGGTGGCGTGGCTGCCTACGACGGCGCCCTGCTCGTCGATGAGCAGCGCCCTGGTGCCGGTGGTGCCGACGTCGATCCCGAGCAGGTAGCTCATGCCGCACCTCCGCCTGATGCGTCGGGGTCCCGGGCCCTACGCCTTCTCAATGCTGACGGTCGCTCCGGACGACACGGACTTGAGCGCCTCGAGATCCCCCGCCATCCTGCCGATGACGATCACCGGACTGGCGGGCCGGATCTCTGCCTCCGTGCTCATCGGCGTCATGCCGAAGAACATGCAGAAGGCCGAGCCCGGCGGCCAGTAGCCGAGATCGCCAAGCTCCACGGTCGGCTGCATCTCGCCGGTGTCGGCCGGGCAGTCCAGGTCGATGCTGAAGTAGATCTCCTCGCCCCAGGTTCCCGCCGATGCCTTGATCGGCAGCACGCCGGCGATCATCTGCGCGCAGCTCGTGTCGTTGAGCTCCGCGGCGATCTCCACGTCCCCCGCGACAATCCTGATCGGCGTCGGCATGTCGTCTCCTCCTCTGCCGTCCTCCACCAGTGGTCGGTCCTGCGTAGCGCGGCGCTCCGCCGCGCTACGCGAACATGCGCAGGTGGTTGAGGCCCTTCACGAAGCCTTCCTCGCGCCCCAGTGCGCGGTCCTCGTGCTCGATGCTGAGCGCGCCGTCGAAGCCGTTGTCGCGCAGGCGCGCTATGTACACGCCCCAGTCGATCTCGCCGAAGCCGGGTATGCAGTAGCGCCACCAGTCGCGGCCGGCCTGGTTGCCGAGCCAGCGCAGCTTGTGCTGCAGGATCTCGGTGTCCTTGGCGTGGGTGTGGAAGATGCGGTCGGCGAAGACCTCGACCGCGTGCAGGTAGTCGATGCCCTGCCAGAACAGGTGTGACGGATCGAAGTTGAGGCCGAAGTTGTCATGCGGCACCGCCTCGAAGATCAGCTCCCAGTGTCCGAGGTGCATGATGTTCGTGGCGAACCAGTTCTCCATGGCCAGCTTGACGCCCGCATCGGCGGCGCGTGGGCAGAGGTCGTTGTAGAACGGCGCCGCGATCTGCGCGATCGTCTCTTCCCGCGTCAGGTCTCCCGCGGGCTTGCCGGCCAGGCACCCGACGACCTCGACGCCGTGGGCCGAGGCCATCTCTACTGCCCGGCACAGGGCCTCCCGGCACTGCTCGCGCTGGGCCTCATCGGGGTCGCTGATGTCGAGGTAGCACGAGAGCTGGCTGATTTCGAGTCCGGCGGCGCGGACCTGTGCTATGGCGTCCGCGACCGCCGCCTCGTCCATGTCAACGTTGAGGTGCCGACAGCCCGGCCGCACGTCGATCTCCAGGGCGTCGAAGCCGGCGTCGGCCGCAAACCCGACGACGGTCTCCATCGGGTCATTGCGGAACGGCGCGGTGAGCAGTCCTACCTGCATCATCCTCATCTCCTGTGCTGTTCGGCCTTAGCGGGCGCCACGACCGGCGAGGAAGCAGCGCACCATCTGTTCGACCGTGAATGCGATCATCTCCCCGGCCCTGTCCGGCTGCATGGCGTGGTGGAGGCCCATGGGCGCGTTGACGATGGCGGCGAGCGCGTCGAAGCCGCACTCGTGCAGGCTGACCGCGTCGAGGGCCACGCCCCCGCCCACCGCGATCACGGGGACGCCCTCGCGCTCGGCAACGGCGGCGACGCCCGCCGGGGTCTTGCCGAAGGCCGTCTGGCTGTCGATGGTGCCCTCGCCGGTGATGCACAGATCCGCGCCGCGCATCCGCTCGGGCAGTCCAACCGCGTCGATGACGATCTCGACGCCCGGCTCCAGGGTCGCCTCGCAGAAAGCCAGCAGCCCGGCGCCGAGCCCGCCGGCGGCTCCGGCGCCGGGAATGTCCCGGACGTCGAGCCCGAGATCGCGCTGCACAACGTCGGCGAACCTGCGCAGATTCGCGTCGAGGACCGCGACGTGCTCCGGGGAGGCGCCCTTCTGGGGGCTGTAGACGTGAGCCGCGCCGCGCTCGCCATAGAGCGGGTTATCCACATCGCAGGCGACGCGGATCTCGGTCTCCTTCAGGCGGGGATCGACACCGGCCATCTCGATGGTGGCGAGACGGGCCAGCTCCGCGCCCCCGAAGCCGATCTGCTCCTGGTGCTCGTCAAGCAGGCGCACGCCCAGCGCCTGGGCCATGCCCGCTCCGGCATCGGTCGTCGCGCTTCCGCCGATGCCCACGATCAGCCTGCGGCGGCCCCGCTGCAGGGCGGCGCGCATCAGCTCGCCCGTCCCGTAGGTCGTGGTGGCCAGCGGGTTGCGCTGCTCTTCGGGGACGAGGGTCAGGCCGGAGGCGGCGGCCATCTCGATGACGGCCGTCTCCCCGTCGCCGAGCAGACCGTAAGTGGCCTCCACCGGCTCTCCGAGCGGCCCGGTCACTCGCTCGGTGAGCAGCTCGCCGCCGGTGGCATCGACGAGCGACTGCACCGTGCCCTCGCCGCCGTCGGCCATCGGGACCTGGACGACCTGCAGGTCACCGTCGATCCTGGCGATGCCGGCGGCCGCCGCCTGACAGACCTCGAGCGCGGTGAGCGAGCCCTTGAAGGAGTCGGGGGCGATGACGATCTTCACCTGCTGCAGCACTCCAATTCCGGCCGCGGCAGCCGCGCTCGGCGGCTGCCGCGACCCGAGAGGCTTTGATACACGCCGCTAGAGCATAGACCAGGCTGCGTGGAAGGTCCGCTTGGCGCCCGCGACCACCAGATCCGGATCCTCGTCGGCGATGGTGGAGACCTCGAAGGTCACGATGGGCTTGTCGGTGGGCAGGTCATCCCGGTCGAAGTAGCCCACGTAAATGAGCGTTTCCAGGAAGCTGGCGAGCTCCTCGACGCCGTTCGCGCTGCCGGGGTAGTCGAAGCCGGGGTGCTTGTCCCCGTAGCCCTCCATCTCCTCGTCTTCCACGATGGCGTTGCCCACGTGGACGTGGATCAGATGGTCAACCGTGGGAGCCAGCATGTCCTCGGGCTTCTCGCCCAGCAGCGGCATGTGTGACAGATCCTGAGTGAGTCCGAAGTTGTTCACCTGCTCCTTCACGCGCTCGCACAGATCGACCGCGCGCGGGGTGGGGCCGATGAGGCACCTCTTGTCGATGGCGTCATCGAACTGCTCCAGCGACAGCCACACCGGATCGCCGTCACCCGCCCTGCTCTGGGAGTACTCGCACAGCTCGACGCAGGAGTCCACGAGGGCGGACATGGCATCGTCGCGCCGGCTCGCGTCCTCCGGGTCGGGTCCGCTGAGGAATGCGCAGAGCGGGCAATCGAGCTCGTAGGCGGCGTCGATGGACTGCTTCACGTCGTCAACCGCCTTCTGCCTCTCGCCCTCGTCAAGAGAGTTCACGTCGAGCTTGCCCAGCAGCAGCGGCGGCTGCGCGCCCATTCCGAGCTTGATGCGACTGGTCGTGGCTATCTGCTTGAGACCGTCCATGACCTCCTGGTGCTGGCTGCGGCGCACCTCCAAGACGTCGAAGAAGTCGTCCTCGGCGATCTTCCGGGCCGTGTCGAGGATCATCTGGGGATCATCGTCCCTGATGACCGGGTAAGCCATGAAGTGCACAATCCCGAGGTCCATCATATCGCGCCAGTGCTTATCGCTGTACATGTCTGTCCTCCCTGGAACCGCCCTGGGGACGGCTCCGCATATTCTGCGGCGGAGACGGGCCACGCTCGCGAGCCGGCTCGCCCTCCTGCCTTGATGTCGGTTAGTACTTCCTCCCGCCGGCCTCGATTCCTCCACGCCATCCATCCGACCACGATGCACCGGCCTGGCGGCATGCAGGAGATGGCCCGATGGCGGGGAATACACCAACTGGCGTGGCAGGACGAGGTACCTGGCCTGGGGGCGGTCATTGCAGTGACAGGAGGCGACCGACCGTGAGCTTCACTCGACGGGGGGCGATCACGCTCCTGGCCCTCGCGTGTACCGCGGCCCTGGCGCAAGAGCCGGTAGATCAGCCCGCCGAGCCCGCCGAGCAGGCGCCCGAGCAGGTGCTGGCAACGGTTGACGGCGAGCCGATCACCGTGGCGGACCTGTGGTGGTTCACGGAGCAGATGGCCGGGGGCCGGCTCCTCGATGACATGATCCTCTGGCGGCTCGTGACGGCGGAGGCGGAGGCCGTGGGCGTGAAGGTCGGCACTCCGGAGGTAGATGAGGCCGTCGAGCAGCTCAAGGCCGGCCACGCCTCCGAAACGGAGTTTGAGCAGTGGCTGCACGATCGCGGCCAGACGCTCAAGGGCCTGCGGATGCAGCTTCAGCAGGACCTGCTCGTGGACAAGCTGCTGCGGCAGCGGATCGGGCTGACCGAGGAGGGCATACGGGAGTACTACGAGGAGCACCCTGAGGAGTTCACGCAGCCTCCTCGCGTCCACTTGCTCGACATCGTCACGCTGAGCGCCGACGACGCCTTCGCGGCGCGTGAGCGCCTGGCCGCGGGGGAGGACTTCGGGGAGGTCGCGCGGGAGATGTCCGTCGATCCCACCGCCGAGGAAGGCGGGGACCGCGGCTGGATCGTCCCCGACGACGTGCTGGTCCCGAAGGTCGCGGACGTCGTCTTCGCCATGGAGGAGGGCGAGGTCAGCGACCCGCTCTGCTGCGAGGATCACTACCACGTCTTCTTCGCCAGGGAGACCGAGCCGGGACGGCTGATCGACTTCGAGGAGGCGCGGCCACAGGTCACTGAGCGCATCCGGGAGCGGCGGGGCATCTCGAAGGAGCTGCTCCTGACGCTGCTGCGCCGGCGCGCGGAGATCAGCGTGGCATGGGACGAGCACTCTTACCTCAACGACGTGTACGCGAGGCTGCGGGAGATCGGCGTCGTGGTGGACCATGAGCCGATCGACCTGCCGCGACCCGCGGAGCTGCTGCCGAGTGGCCATCTCCTCGTGCCCGCCGAGGCCGTGCTGGCGGCGATCGGCGCCGAGGTCTCCTGGGATGCCGAGGAGGGCGTTCTCGACGCCGCTCGCGACGGCGTTCGCATTCGGCTGACGGAGGGCAGCAGCGTGCTGGTGGCGGGGAACGAGGAGCGAGAGATGAAGGAGCCCCCGCAGGTTCGTGATGAGGTGCTGATGGTGTCGCCGCGCGTGCCTGTGGAGGCGCTCGGCGGCACGCTACTCTGGAACCGCCAGGAGAACACATTGTATATAGACTCGCACGGCGACGAGGAGAGGACCGAGGAGGCCGCGGGCGGCGCCGAAGGCTAAGAGCCCGCGCCGGCCCGGGCCCACCGTTGCTGACGTACGAAGGGGTGGCCGCTTCCCCGGCCGGCGGCTGCCCCCTGCGTTTCGAGCACCGAATGATCGCCAGTGAGGGAGCCCCTTGCCCGAGACCCAGCGCGAGGCCGCCCAGGTCCCGGTTCTTCGCATCCTGGAGGAACGCCCCGACGAGTGCGCCTACCGCACGCTCACCCGCAGGCAGAGGCTCGCGGGGCTGGCGCTGGCCGGCGCGCTCGCCGTCGCTCTTGTCTGGCGGCCACTGCCCACGCTCATCGTCCTCAACGGGCTCGCGATCATCTTCTACGTCGTCCACTCGGCCTACAAGTTCTCCCTCGTCTGGCTTTCGCTGGAGCGCCCGGTGCTCCTGGACGCCAGCGAGGAGGAGTTGCGGGCCGTGGACGAGGCGTCGCTGCCGACCTACACGCTGCTGATCCCGCTCTACCGGGAGGCGGCGGTGCTCCAGGGGCTCGTGGACGGCCTCAGCCGGCTCGACTACCCGCCCGACAAGCTCGACGTGATGCTGCTGCTGGAGGAGGACGACGAGGAGACGATCGCGGCGGCGCGCGAGATGGCCCTGCCGCCGCACATCCGGGCCGTGATCGTCCCCGACAGCCAGCCCAAGACCAAGCCGAAGGCCTGCAACTACGGACTCTTCACCTGCGACTCCGACCTGCTGGTGATCTACGACGCGGAGGACCGGCCCGAGCCCGACCAGCTCAAGCGGGCCGCCATCGCCTTCAGCCGGGCGCCCGACGACGTCGTCTGCCTGCAGGCCAAGCTCAACTACTACAACCAGCGGCAAAACCTGCTCACCCGCTGGTTCACCGCGGAGTACTCCGTCTGGTTCGACCTCTTTCTGCCCGGGCTGACGGCCTCGGGCGCGCCGGTTCCGCTGGGCGGGACGAGCAACCACTTCCGTGTCGAGCCGCTCAAGGAGCTGGGCGGCTGGGACCCGTTCAACGTGACGGAGGACTGCGACCTGGGCGTGCGGCTGCACAAGGACGGCTGGCGCACCGCCATGCTGGCCTCCACGACCTGGGAGGAGGCGAATGGAGCCTTCCTCTCGTGGTTCCGGCAGCGCTCGCGCTGGGTCAAGGGCTATCTGCAGACCTGGCTGGTGCACATGCGCCACCCGCTGCGCATCATCCGTGAGCTGGGGCCGGGGGGCTGGTTCAGCTTCCAGATGACCATCGGCGGCTCGCTGGTATGCTTCCTCATCAACCCGATCTACTGGGCGATGACGGTGCTGTGGCTGCTCACGCACTCGGCCGTCATCGCCGCGCTCTTCCCGCCCGCGATCTACCTGCTGGGCAGCTTCTGCCTGTTCGGGGCCAACTTCGTCTTCGTCTACATGGCGGTGGCGGGCTGCATGCATCGGCAGTACTATGACCTCGTCAAGCATTCGCTGCTCACCCCGGTCTACTGGCTGATGATGAGCATCGGCGCCTACAAGGCCGTGGCCCAGATCATCGTGCGCCCGCACTACTGGGAGAAGACCGAGCACGGCATATTCGACCTTCGGGTAACGGGCTCCGGCGGGGAGGGGGACGTGGGGTGAGCGCGCGCCTGACCCGGGCGGAGGTCTGGCTGGTGTTCGCCCTCGTGGTGGCTCTGACGCTCGGCGTCGGGCTCCGCGGCCGGCTGATGGACCGGCGGGTGAACTGGGACGGCCTGGCGGCGGTGGCGCACGCCAATGACGTCTTCCGCGCCGGTCCGAACGCGAATCTGGCGATGATCGGGTTTGTGCAGCCGCCGCTGCCCGCGCTGCTGCAGCTTCCCGTGGTGCTGGTCGCGCCCTGGCTGGCAACCAGCGGACTGGCGGCGAACCTGCTGGGCGCGCTGTCGGCCGGCGTTGCGACCGTGCTGCTGCTGGGGCTGGCGGCCGAGTGCGGGCTGTCCCGGCGCGCCAGGTGGCCCCTGGTCGCGGTCTTCGCGCTGCATCCGCTGGTCCTGGGCCCCGCGGCCTGCGGCGCGCCCGTGGCGTTGCTCACCGCCCTGCTCATGGGCGCGGCGTGGGGACTGCTGCGCTGGTCGCGAACGCAGGCCCTGCGCGACCTGATCGCCTCCAGCCTGGTGCTGTCGGCCGCTCTGATCACGCGCTACGAGACCGCGTTCATCGTGGTCGGCGCCCTGATCTACCTCGCCTGGGGCATCCTCCGCAACGGCGGGAGCTGGAGCAGGCTGGAGGGCACCATGATTACATTCGGCCTGCCGATCGTCTACGTGGGCGGAATCTGGGTGGCCGCGAACTGGGCCATCATGGGCGACCCCTGGCACTTCGTCCGCGAGAGCTTCGCGGCGGCTCCGGCGACGAGCGGCGAGATGCTGTCGGCGACGATCCGGGTGGGGCTCGTCGCCTTCTTCCCGATCCTCGCGTTGGTGTATAATCAGATGGGCGGTGCAGGGCACCACGCCGGGCCGGCGCGCCCCGTGGCGCTGCTGGTGCTCATGGCGATGGTGGCGCCGGCCGTGTTCCCGCGGGTCTACGCGGGCCTCGCCGAGAGCGACTGGAGCCGACTGGTCTCCGTTCTCGCCATGGTGCTGGCCGGCGGCTTCGCGATGCTCGCCGCCGCTGCGGGCGAGCTGAGCGCTGGGCGGCCGCACCGTGCGCCACCGCACGGCAGCGTCCTGATCGTGGCGGCCAGCCTGCTGGTCGTCATCTGGCTGGGGGCGCAGGGGCGGGCGCTGCCCGGGCCGTGGCCGCAGGCGTATCTGGGACGGGGTCCACTGGCCGACGACGCGCGGCACGAGCTGACGGCCGCGAGCCTGCTGCGCGAGGCCGGCCTGCCCGAGCAGCGGAGACACCTGGTCGTGGGCTGGCCGGGATTCGCGGTCGCCCTCTTCGCGGGCAGGTCGGGCGACGTCGCGGTCATCCGCACGAGTGAGCTGGCCGACGAGATCGGGTCGCTGTGGGCGGGGAGCCGGCTCGTGATCCTGGCCGGGGCGGAGGCGGGAGCGGTGCCCGAATCGGCGTTCGACGCCAACCTGGGCCTGCCGGCGCCACTGGCCCTCCAGGAGCAATGGCGCTCGGGGCCGTGGCGATGCTACGAGGTAGTACGCACGCACTGAGCCGCTCCTCTGGCTCGGACTTCATCCGATCCATCAGGCTTGCGGGGCGCCTCGATGTCGGGAGGACGCCATCTTGCGCCAACTGACGCTGTGCCTCGCCGCCCTCACCCTCGCCGGGGCGTCCACCGCCCAGGAGACCTACGGGCCGGTGCGCGGCGAGATCACCGGCGGCAGCACCGTGTACTCCGTTGACACTCCGGTCTTCGAGACCACCGACGACACCACCTTCCAGACCGAGCGCTACGGGAAGGACTTCACCTACCTCTTCCACGGCCTGCCGCCCGGGCCGGCCCGGCTGAAGCTGGGCTTCTGCGAGAACCGCTGGACCAAGCCGGGCGAGCGCGTCTTCGACGTGCAGGTGAACGGACAGGCGGTGCTCGAGGACTTCGACATCCTCCGCCACGCAGCCGTCAATGAGGCGCTGACGAGGAGGGCAGACATCACCGTGCCGGAGGGGGGGCCGCTGGAGGTCCGTTTCGTGGCGGAGACGGACAACGCAAAGGTGAACCTGATCCGCATCTACACCTCCGAGTGGGTGCTGGAGACCAGGCCACGCGACGAGAGGGCGACGTCGCTTCAGCCGCGCCAGCGCGACCTGCCTCAGTCCGAGGACGTGTGGGAGACCCAGCTCGGCCGCCTGGGGAGCCGCGTCGCCATCAATCCGCGGCCCCAGCAGGGGGTATGGTGGCAGAGCCCTCTCGGTCACGCGCAGTACCGGAGCGCCTACTTCGACCCGGGCACCGTGGACTTCAAGCAGTCGCCCGTGCGCCATGTCTTCGGCGTGAAGGTGGGGGAGACGGTGGTCTCGCTGCCCTTCGACGACCGACTGGCGCACTTCCCGACGATCGAGCAGACCGAGACGCTCACCCGCCTGTCCTATGCCTGCAGCTCGCCGGCGCTTCCGGTGGATGCACGCTTCACCTGGTCGGCGCCGTTCTACCCCGGCGACGTGCGGCTCAGCGTCGCGCCCTACCTGACGCTGGAGGTGGAGGTGACCGGCAACGATGTGGCGCGGCAGAGCGGGCAGGTGCTGATCGGCCGCTCGCTGCCCATCGGTCAGCCGATGCGCGCGTTCTCCCACGAGGGGATCACGGGCCTGCGGCGCACGTCGGAGGTGTTCGGGATCGCCACGGAGGAGCGCTGGGTGGTGGACGACGCCTCCGCCTTCCACCTCTACACCACCGGGCTGCCGCTCGGTGAGCCGCCCGCGGACGAGCAGATCACGCAGAGGACCGACAGCGACGGGCGCGTCGTGCTTCCGCTGGTCTGGGACCAGCCGTACGGTGGGCTGGTCTGGGACTTCACGGTCGCGCCGGGCGAGACGAGGCGCTGCCGGGTCGTCTACATCGGCTGGGTGGACGCGCCGGTGCAGATGGTTGCGGAGGTCGAGCACCGGTTCAAGTATCACGAGCTCTTCGAGGATCCCGACGAGGTCGCGCGCTATGCCTTCGAACACTGGGACGAGATCGAGGAGCGATGCGCGTTCCTCGAGGCCAGCATCGCCGAGGCGACCCTCCCCGAGGCGCTGAAGCAGCTCCTGGCCTTTGCCACGCACAGCTACCTCGTGAACACCTGGTGGACCACCTCGCCCGAGGGTGCGGACTGGTTCACGGTCTGGGAGGGCTGCTGCCAGCTCCAGTCCACGGTGGACGTGGAGTACAACGTCGCGCCCTTCTACTTCCACCTGTGGCCCGAGCTGCTGCGCATGGAGCTGGATGAGTGGGTCGGCCACATCGGCGAGGGCGTGCTCAGCCACGACATGGGGGTGGGGCTGGAGGTCAACGGCATGGCCTACTGGCACCCCATGGAGATCGAGGAGAACACGAACTTCGTGCTCCTGCTCCACCACTACTGGCGACACACCGCCGATGAGGCGGCTGTGAGACGCCACTACCCGGCGGTGCGCGAGCTGCTCGGATGGATCACCTCCGCCGACACGGACGGGGACGGCTTCCCGGAGCAGGGGCTCTACAACACGATCGACCAGGGCTCGCCGGCGGTGCAGTATGCGCCGGACCAGGTCTACCTGGCGATGCGCTCCGCGGCCGCCTACACGGCGGGCGCGCAGATGGCGCGGCTCGTCGGGGAGGATGCCGACGCCACCACCTGGGACGGGCGGAGGGACCTGGTCATGCGCACCCTCAGCCGTGAGGGCTGGCTCGACGACCACTACGTCGTCGCCTTGAACCAGTACGAGCAGGCCGGCGCGGCCCGGCCTGCTGAGGCCGGTGAGCCGATGGGCGAGCCGGTCTACGACCCGATCGGTGACGCCATGATGATGGACGACGAGGCGGGCGGGTATGCCGGCTGGGACGCGGGGTACGCAACGACGCCCGCGCAGCCGATGAGCGGGTGGGACAGCTACTCGATCTACACCACGAACGGGCTGGTCTACCCGATGCGCTCGGGGATGGATGTGGAGGGACTGGACCTGGCGAGCCTGCGGCGCGACCTGCGCAACGCCACGGCCGCCACTCTCGACGAGTTCGGCTCGCCGCACACCAGCCACGAGAGCAACATGTGGGTCTCGCAGAACATCTGGCGGGACATCGCGGCGGCGTACCTGGGGATCGACTGGATCGACAACGCCGAGCGCTACTGGGACCTGGAGCGCTACATCAACACCCACAAGTTCGGCGCCTTCACCGACGTCTACGTCTACGGCCGCGACTCGACCTCGCTCGATTACTACCCGCGCGGCGTGGCGGCCTACGGCCTCATCAACGCACTCGCGGGGCTGCAGTTCGACCGCGTGCGGGGCATACTCTCCATTGCGCCCCTGCGCGCGCCGCTGCGGATCCCGCTGACGATGTTCGCGGACTGGCGGGCGAGACAGATGCCGTGGCTGGCGATCGAGGGCGATCCGACGCGGCCGCGGGTCTCCATCGAGGGTGACGTCCCTGAGGGCATCGAGTTCCGCCTTCGCCCGCGGGGCGAGCCCTTCGCAGAGGGACAACCGATCGACGTAACCGCGCAGTAGACCACAGAGGTGATCGACCGTGCCCGAATGCGTGCGGCATGTGACGACGGAGCGCTACGACGTGTGCGTGGTCGGCGCGGGGCTGGCCGGGATCTGCGCCGCGCTGTCGGCGGCGAGGTGGGGCGCGCGCACGGCGCTGGTGGATGATCGCCCGGTGCTCGGGGGGTGCTCGAGCAGCGAGATCCGCGTGCCCGCCAGCGGCGCCGCCTCCTTCAACCCCTGGGCGGCCGAGACCGGGATCATACGCGAGCTTATCATCGAGGACCGGGTTCGCAACCACGCGCCCGTCGGCTACGGCCAGGCGAACGCAGTCTGGGACATGGTGCTCTACGACGCCTGCCGCAGCGAGCCGAATCTCGAGCTGCACCTCAACACCTGCATCGACCGGGTCGAGATGGCCGATGACCGCACCATCGCCGAGGTGCGCGGGACGCAGTCGCACAGCGGGAGCCGGCTGTCAATCCCCGCGGAGCTGTTCATCGACTGCAGCGGGGACGCAGCGGTCGGTGTCGGCGCGGGCGTGCCCTTCCGCGTCGGCCCGGAGGCGCGCTCGGAGTACGGCGAGCCGCTTGCGCCGGAGGATCCGGACGACTTCGTCATGGGCTCCAGCCTGGTCTTCCGCGCTGTTGACACCGGGCACGAGTGCAGGTTCGAGCCGCCGGAGTGGGCGGAGGTCTACGACTACCCCGAGGGCATCCCGTACCGCGCCACGCGCGACCTGAGCGGCGGCTACTGGTGGATCGAGATCGGCTGGCCGCTGGATACGCTGCACGACGACCCCGAGATCCGCGATGAGCTGCTGCGGCACGTCTTCGGCGTGTGGGATCACATCAAGAACCGGGGGCGCCAGCAGGATCAGGCCCGAACGTGGGCGCTGGACTGGGTGGGCTTTCTGCCGGCCAGGCGCGAGAGCCGGCGCTTCGTCGGGGCACACGTGCTGACGCAGCAGGAGATCCAGAGCCGCGAACCCCTGCCGGACACGGTCGCTTACGGCGGCTGGTCGATCGATGACCACACGCGCGGGGGCATCACGGCGCTGGACAAGCGGCCCTCGTTCGACGCTGTGCGCGTGGCGGATTACTTCGTCAGCCCCTACCCCATCCCGCTTCGAAGCCTCTATTCGAATGAGGTGGGCAACCTGCTGTTCGCGGGGCGGGTCCTCAGCGCCAGCCGCGTGGCCTTCCTGTCGCTGCGCGTGCAGCAGACGCTGGCGACGACCGGCCAGGCGGCGGGCACGGCGGCGGCGTGGTGCATCGAGAACCAGGCCCGGCCGCGGGACCTGACCGATGTCGGGCCGGTCCAGCAGCGACTCGTGCGCGACGGCTGCTACCTACCGGGCGTCGCCGACCGGAACCTGGCCCGGGACGAGCTCGGGGCGACCGCATCGGCGTCGAGCACGGCGGCGCTGAGCGCCGAGGCCGACGACGAGGGCCTGGCGCTTAGCACGATTCCCGCCGCTCTGATCCCCATCTCCGCCGACCGAATCGACCGGGTGGAGCTGTGCCTGGACAACCGCGGTGCGGAGGCCGAGGCCACGGTCAGGCTCCATCCGGCCGGCGACGTCTGGGACCTCGATGCCCTGGCGGAGGAGCCTCTGGCGACCGCCCGGGTCTCGGTCCCGGGCGGCACGCGCTGGCTCGGCGCGGACCTGGAGGTCGAGGTCGAGCCGGGCCTCTACTGGGTCCTGGTCGAGGGAGGCGAGGACGCGATCTGGCGCTATGCGCGCGGACTCCCGCCGGGCACGGCGTGCTGCAGCGTAGCGCCGGACGGCACGCGGTGGTTCACCCGAGGGGGCCCGGACGGGTGGCGGTGGCTGGCGCTGCGAGTCCGGCCCGAGAGCCGGCCGTTCGGCCCCGAGCAGGCGATCAATGGGTGGGCCAGGCCCGACCGCTTCACGAACCTGTGGATCTCCGACCCGGACGAGAGCCTGCCGCAGTGGCTGGAGGTGGGGCTGGTCGCGCCCACGCGGTTCGACACGGCGGCGGTGGTCTTCGACAGCAACCTCAGCCGGACGAACAGGGGGATGCCGGGGTTCTCTCGGGCGCCGGAGTGCGTGCGGGATTATGTGCTCGAGGCGGAGATCGATGGACGGTGGCAGGAGTTGGTGCGGGTGACGGGCAACTACCACGGGCGCCGTGAGCACCACTTCGAGGCCGTCGTGGCATCCCGCGTGCGCCTGACGGTAAGCGCGACGAACGGGGACCCGTCGGCGCGGGTGTACGCGCTGCGCCTGTACGACGACGGCCAATGACGGCTGGAGGATGATCGGCGATGGCTGACGAGCTGCACGCGGGAATGGCGAAGATCGACATTACGCCGCCGCTGGGCCTGACGATGTCCGGCTACGGTGCTCGCACCGAGACCGCGCAGGGAATACAGGACCCGCTCTACGCCTACGCGCTGGTCCTCGAGCAGGGCGACGAGGCCTGCGGCATCGTGGTCGGCGACCTGATCGGCGTGCCGCGCAATCTCTCCGAGATGCTGCGCGAGCGCGTGCAGGAGCTGTGCGGGCTCGACCCCGAGAGGGTGCTGGTCTGCGCGACGCACACGCACTGGGGCCCGGCGCTCGAGAGGTCGAACTACCTGACGACCGAACTACAGGCGGCCGTGTCCGAGGAGTACACCACGACCTGCATGCGATTGATGGCGGGGGCGGTCGCCGAGGCCTGGCGGCTTCGGGAAGCCGCGGTGGCGCTCTGCGGCACCGGCGAGGCCGACCTGGTGAAGTTCAACCGTCGGCCCGTCACCGCAGACGGCAACACGGCGATGAACCTGACGCTCCCTCTGGAGCAGGCGCTCGTGGCCTCGCGCGTGGGAGCGGAGCTGGCGGCGACGTGGGAGAAGGGCGGCCCGCGAGGCGAGCGCCTCAGCGAGCCGATGGACGACGTGCAGGGGCTGCGGATGGGCCCGGCGAACACGCATCTGCCCGTGCTCAAGCTCCTGCGGCCGGACGGCTCGCCGATCGCGGCCGTGCTGTCCTTCGGCTGTCACCCTGTCTGCGGCGGTGACAGGGAGACCACCTTCTACGACTACTCCGCCGACTACCCCGGCTGGGCCCGGCGCGTGCTTGAGCTGACGCTGGGCTGCCCGGCGGCCTTCCTGCTGGGCTGCGCCGGCGACCAGGTCCCGCTGCGGCGCCAGGCGGACTCGCGCAAGCGCATCGGCCACTCGGTGGGCGCCGAGGCTCTGCGCGTGTGGGAGCTCGTCGAGGGCGATGGGATCGGGCCGCTACGCGTCGCCAGCC
>JALGUJ010000125.1 GCA_029820945.1 Candidatus Zipacnadia bacterium
CGCACCATCTCCAGTACCGTGTCTCGACCGTCACTGAGGACACTGTGTGTGTGCGCGTCGTGTGGAGGGACCGGGCGGGGCAGATCCTCCATCGGCGCACCTCCCATGATGCCGGCCGCCTCTCAGCCGGCCACCAGGTCGCGCATGGCCCGTATCGAGGCGCGGGCCGCCTCGTCGGGCTCGTCGGCGATGTCGAACAGGTCCACCGTGAGCCAGCCGTCGAAGCCCGCGGCCCGCAGGCTCTCCAGCACCGAGGGCAGGTCCATGTCTCCCTCTCCCGGCACCAGGTGGCGATGGACGCCCGCGGGCATGTCCTCGAAGTGCGCGGCGACGATGTGCGGGCCCAGGCGCTCGATGGCGCCGGGCAGGTCGTCCTCGGTCAGGAAGGCGTGGCCCACGTCCAGGTTCACCTTGAGCGCGTCCGAGCCCATGCGGTCGATGAGCGCGAGCATCTCCTCGCAGCCGTGCACGAGCAGGCCCGGCTCGGGCTCGATCGCCACCGTGACGCCGAGGGCCTCGGCACGCTCGAGCTGCCGGGCCAGCTCGTCGTAGAACTGGTTCCCGAGGTCACCGGGGGCGTCGGGGCCGGGGCGGGGCGAGTTGGCTATCAGGACCCTGCAGCCGAAGGCGGGCGTCAGCTCGACCGCCCTGAGCACGCGCTGCCAGCGGACGGCGAGCGGGTCGCGGTCGCCGTGGTAGCTGACGGTGGCGATCTCCATGCCGCTTGCGGCCGCGAGGTCGGCCAGCCCCCGGCAGCGGGCCTCAGTCAGCTCCTCGGGCTGCAGCCCCGGGTGCTCGAGGCAGACCTCGACCCCGTCATAGCCGGCCGCGGCGATGCGCCGGATGGCCTCCCGGGCCGGATGCCGGCGGAAGCCGATGGTGCGAAAGGCGATTGGCTCAGGCACGTGGATCGTTCCTCCCCGCAGCGGCGGCCGCCGGCCTATGCATTCGGGCTCCATCCGTAGCGCCCCACCAGCGGCACGAACACGCATGGGATGCTCTCTTGCTCGTGGAACTCGTCGCCCTCGCGCCGCACGATCACCAGCCTCTGACTGATGCGGCTGCCCACCGGGATGACCAGTCGCCCGTCCTCCGCAAGCTGCTCCCGCAGTGGCTCGGGGACCACCGGTGCCCCGGCGGCGACGATGATCCGGTCGTAGGGCGCGTGCTCGGGCAGGCCCTGCGTCCCGTCGCCGACCACGATCTCGACGTTGTCGTAGCCGAGGGCGTCGAGGGCGACCGCGGCGCGCCGGGCGAGACTCTCAACGATCTCGACGGCCCACACCCTCTCGCACAGCTCCGCCAGGAGCGCGGCCTGATAACCCGAACCGGCGCCGATCTCCAGCGCCGTCATGCCCGGCCCGCAGTCGAGGACCTCGAGCATGATCGCGACGATGTAGGGCTGCGAGATGGTCTGGCCGCCGCCGATGGGCAGAGGCCGGTCGGCGTAGGCGTCGGCGCGCCTCGCCTCTGGGACGAAGTGCTCACGCGGGACGGTCGCCATCGCCTCGAGCACGCGCTCGTCGGTGATGCCGCGGGCGGTAAGCTGGGACTCCACCATGCGCTGCCGGATCTGCGCCAGGCGGTCCGCTTCACGTCCGTCGGGCTGCACCTTGTCGCTCCACCTCGGGCGCGGCAGAGGATCAGGCCGTGGATCGGCTCAGCGGTGGGTCGCCGCACCGCCTGCACCGTGGCAGGTATTCGAGAACGCGGCGTAGAAACCTTCGTGGCAGGGGCGGCTGCGGGGATGCGTGCTGCCCCGCCCCCGCAGTTGGGCAGACTCCCCGAAGGAGGTGAGAACGCTTGGCCGACGATATCCTCAGTCGCGGCGGGGCCTGGGACCGGGCGGACGAGTCGGACATTCTCGTCGCGCTGGTCCGGAGTGCCATCATTATTACCATCGTGCTCTCGCCGTCGCTGAACCTGCTCCGGCAGACTCCGCGGGAGGTGCAGTTGGCGGCCGTGGTGGGCGCCGTGTACACCGTGGCGCTGTTCGTGTCGCGGCTGGCGGGCAGGTGGCTGCCGCTGCAGCGCCACCTGGCTGTGGGCGTGGACCTCTACCTGATCACCACGGCCGTCATGTGCTGGGGAGGGGGGACCCGCGCGATCTTCCAGCTCTACTACATCGTGGTCATCGTCGCCGCAATGTGGTTCGGCAGGCGTGGAGCCGTCATGACCGCAGTGCTGGCCCTGATCCTCTACGTCTGGGCGGAGCTTGCACGCTCGGAGATCTCGCTCAGCTATCAGGACATTCTCGCATTGCTCTGGGTCAACGGGGCGCCCGTGCTCCTGATCCTCGCTCTGGTCAGCTCCTACGTGCTGCGGGCGAGAGAGATCGAGCGTTCCAGAGGTCTGCGGCTGGCCCACGAGCTGCAACTGGCCCGCACCATGCAGCGGCAGATGCTGCCCGAGCACCTGCCTGAGATCGAGGGATGGGAGCTGGCCGTGCGGCTGGAGGTTGCGCGCGAGGTGAGTGGGGACCTCTACGACTTCCTGCCCGCAGGGGACGACCGGCTGCTGCTGTGGGTCGCCGACGTGGCGGGCAAGGGCGTGCAAGGGATGATGCACGTCTCGATGCTGCACTCGCACTTCCGGGCCGCCCGACTTGAGGGGCTGTCGCCGGCCGCCATGGCGGAGCGCATCAACAGGGGCGTCTACGAGGTGCTGCAGCCCTCCAGCTTCGCGTCCGCCTTCATCGCGGAGCTTCATCTGCCCTCCCGCCGCCTGACCTACACGAACTGCGGCCACCCTTACCCCCTGCTGCTGCGTGGCGGGAGCACCAACGAGATCGCGCGGCTCAATACCAACACGCCGCTGGTCGGGGTCACCATGACGCCCGGATACCTGCAGATCTCGACCCAGATGCACCCGGGCGACGTGCTGGTCATGACCACCGATGGGGTGCAGGAGGCGCGAGCCGCCGATGGCCATATGTTCGGCGACGACGGCCTGATCGCCACCCTCGCCACGCTGGAGGGGGCCTCGGCCCCGGAGATAGCCACCGAGGTGATGCGAGCGGTACGGAGCTTCAGCGGCGGCGAACTCCGCGATGACGCGATCGTGGCGGTGCTCAGGTGCGCGGAGGAGTCGGGGGAAGCCGGGTGAGCGGCTTCGCCGCGGGCCGACCCGCGACGTGCCGTCAATCGCGACGGCGGGCGCGATCCGTTCAGGACGGCCGGGGGCACACCCCCGCCCTCGCTCGAAGGGCGACCCGGCCTGAACGCAAGCCACCCCGCGCTAGCGCATCGACCGGATCACGCCGCGCACTCGCCCGATGATCTCGACATCGTCAACGAAGATGGATCGCATCGACGAGTTGGCGGGCCGCAGCTCGATCTGCTCGGGGTGACGGTGGAGGAACTTGACGGTCGCCTCATCGTCGATGAGCGCCACGACGATCTCGCCGTCCTCCGCGGTGGGCTGCTGGTTGACTACCACCAGGTCGCCATCGAGGATTCCCGCGTCGATCATGCTGTTGCCCTGCACCTCGAGCAGGAAGAGATCGCCCGTGCCGAACAGCTCGGTCGAGGAGGGGATCAGCCGCTCGATGTTCTCCGCGGCGAGGATCGGCTCGCCGGCGGCGACGCGCCCCACCAGCGGCAGCCAGGTGGTGCGCGCGCGTGCCGGGCCGCCCTCGTCACCGACCACGCGCAGCGCCCGGGTCAGAGAGCCATCGCGGGTGATGTACCCGTTCTCCTGCAGGACCCGCAGGTGGTAGTGAACACTGGAGCTGGACTTGAGGCCGATCTCGGCCCCGATCTCGCGCACGGTCGGCGGATACCCACGCTCCTGGACCGTGCGACTGATGAAGTCCAGGATCTGTCGCCGGCGCGGTGTGAGGTCTTCGCCGCTTGTCATTGCTGCATCGCGCCTCCCGGATGAGCCGTGTTGGCCTGCAGCTATGGGCGGGACCGCACCCGCCCCTGCATCTCCTGCCAATTATAACAGAACCGGCGATGTTGTGCAAACGCCCGTTCGAAAATGTCGGCCAGAGTGTTGGGCCGTCGCAGCGGTCCGTGGCGCGGCGGCCACAAAAACACCATCTGCGAATGCACGCGGAAGGGAAGACGAGCGGCGGCGGAGAAACCTCCACGCAGCGAGGGCCACTCCGCCGAGGCGTACGCGGTGGCCGCGTGCGGGGGGGCAGCAGCTTACGCCTCTGCGAGAGCGCGGAGCCAGTGAAGTGTGGTCCTCGCTGTCGGAGCGAGCATCGCCGCCGGCCGCCGGGCTCCGGCTGATGGCGGTCGGAGAGAGCGCGACGCTGAGCCGGTGGGCGTCCGGGCGTGCGAAGGAGCGCTGAAGGC
The DNA here is from genome assembly GCA_029820945.1 of Candidatus Zipacnadia bacterium. Lineage (GTDB taxonomy): Bacteria > Armatimonadota > Zipacnadia > Zipacnadales > UBA5352 > JALGUJ01. The sequence continues at coordinate 4,305 of JALGUJ010000125.1, forward strand.
GGTGAGGATCGGGCTCTCCATCGGCGGCGGCGTATCCGCAATGGAGCAGATCGAGCCGCGTGACCTGGCGGCCGACGGCTTCGGCTCCGTTTTCCTCGCGTGCTATGAGGACGAGATGCGATGGCACGCGCAGACCGCCGCCGACTTCTCGCGCGCCTGCCAGGCGGCCGGGCTCGAGGTCTACGTGGTGCCGCTGGGCTACGGCAAGGTGATGGATCCCGACCCATCCACGGAGAGCCTGTATGTGCGGGAGCACAGGCAGAACTGCCAGATCGACAGCCGCGGGCGGCGGGTGCATAGAGCGTGCCCGAACAACCCCGCATTCCTTGAGTGGTTCTCCTCGAACATGCGGACGCTGGCGTGGCTGCTCGAGTGCACAGGCTTTCTGTGGGATGAGCCATCGCTGTACTTCGCGCGCGGGGCCTGGGCGTGCCGCTGCCGGTGGTGCCAGCGGCTCTACTTCGCCGAGCACCAAGAGCAGCTTCCGCTGGAGCTGACGGCGGAGGTCGCCGACTTCAGGCGCAACAGCCTGCTGATGTTCCTGCTGGCGGCTGCAGCGGCGATCCAGGCGGTGGACCGGCGGCTGGTCTCGTGCCTGATGCCCGCCTCATCGGCCTCCAGCCGCGAGGCCGGGATCGCCGCAGATGCGCTTCGGCCGCTCGGGGAGAGCTCGTCGGTTGACGTGCTGTCGGTATACGTTCCCTGGCAGAGCGAGAATCGAGACATGGAGACGGCCTTGCGCGCGACCTATCAGGAGGCATCGGCGGCCGCCGGGCACCACCACAAGGACGTCATCGTGTGGATCGGGGGGTCACCGCACCCGCGGGACCGGCTGCTGGAGGCCCTGCAGGTGTCGCGCGACGCGGGGGTCGGGCACCTGGTGATCGCGGGCCACCAGACGCTCACTGCGTCGGTGGCCTATGACCGGTTCAGGCCGTCTCTGTCGCGCATGATCGAGGACGTGGGATAGCGGGCCCGCCGCCTGCGGTCGCGTGCGGTGGTGGCAAGGGTGGTTGGTCGCCGGAGGGAACGAGGCAACATGGCGACCGGTCAGAGAGACGTGCAGTCGGCCACCTTGGTCCTGCTCACAGCCGTGGTGGGCGGTGGCCTTGCGGTTCTGGCCTCACTGTTGGCGTTCAACCTGCTGATCGGCGACCAGGCGACGGAGGCGGCCAGGCATGCGCGCATCGCCTCCCACCTGTACTGGACCCAGCCCATCATCTACATCATGGCCGGCCTGATAGCCGCGGCAGAGGACAGCCGTTGGGGCCCGCTGCGCGCGCCCGTCATCGGGCTCTTCCTGGCCAGCGTGTGCTGGACGCTGCTCCGCCGGCAGGAGCTGCTGCCGGCGGAGGTGAACATCCTGGCCTACCTGCTCCCGGCCGGCGCCCTGTTCGGCCTGCTCGGCGCCCTGATTGCACCGCTTATCAAGGAACGAGTCTCGACCGCCGTGACGGCCATCGTGCTGCTCGGGCTCGGCGCCTTCGTCTTGGCTTACCTGAACCTCGGCGCCATCTCCGGCGAGGTGCAGCGCGAGGTGATCGAGCGGGCGCAGGGCATGACGACGGCCATGCGCACCGTCGGGGTGCCCGATGCCAAGGTGGCGCTTCTGGACACGGATACCGGGAGAGTGCTCTACGTGTCGCAGACAGGGCGGTCGGGTCACTTCCATATCAGCCACGTTCCGATCGGCGACTACCACCTGCGAGTCTGGGACCCGGACCACCGACCGACGGTGGTAACGCAGCCGGTCGAGGTGGATCGGGCGATCACGGGCGGGAAGCGCTGGGAGACGGTCTCGCTGCGGACCGTGACCAGGGACTCCGGCGCGCTCTTCAGATGAGCCGCCCGGCCGGCTGCCTGCGGTGATGCGGCTCCGGGCGGCAACCTCACGTCCGGGCTTGACCTCAGGACCTGCGCTGAGTAGAATACCCCGGTTGAATCATGTGAATCCTGTGATGTTGTAGTTGTAGGAGAAGTGGGTCGCAATGAACCCAAAGCAACTCCAGGAGGATTTCATGGGGGCCGTGACGGTGGGGGAACGCGGCCAGGTGGTGATCCCGGCCGAAGCCCGCAAGCGAATGGGTCTGGAGCCCGGCGACAAGCTGCTGGCGTTCCTCCATCCCGGCGCCCCGGGCGTCTTCCTGGCCCGGGTAGACATGCTTGATGCCCTATCGCGAATGCTCAATGAGCTGCAGAGACTCGCGGAGGCGGGAGATGAGGATGACACGCCGGAACGGGAGGGGTAGTTGGCACCCCGGGCTGTTAGAGGCGGCCCTGCTGCCCGCCCTGGCGATGGTGTTGATCTCCGCCCCGGCGGCCGCCCAGACCGGCGAGGCGCCGGAGCCGCCGGACTACCTGAACGTCAACGACCGCGGCGAGATCGAGCTCACTCCGCTCGGCGCGGCTCGCTGGGCGCTGGAGCGCAACACCGGCCTGCGCATCCAGTCGCAGGCGGTGGCGGAGGCGCGCGGCCGGGTGGGCGAGGCCGGTGCGGCCGATGAGTTCACGCTCAGCGCCAGCGGACTCGCGATGTGGATGGGGCCGGTCAGCTCCTTCGAGCTACCGGGCGCCGGGGGTGATGGTGACGGGAACGGCGGCGATGGTCCAGGCGAGGCGATGGCCGTCCAGATCGGCCAGGACCACCTCTACAAGGCCACCATCTCGGCCGCCAAGCCTCTGTACACCGCCGGGCGCGTGGGGCTCGCGGTGGACCTGGCCGAAGAGGGGGTGAGCGCGGCCGAGCGGGGCACGGAGGCGGCGCGCCTGGGCGTGTGGCTCGGCGCGCAGGAGGCGGGCTACGGGGTGCTGCGGGCCGTGCAGTTGTCGGGCGTCGCGGCCGCCCGCGTGACGGCAATCGCCGAGCACGTGCGCAACGCCGAGGTGATGGAGGACACCGGCGTGGTTCCCCACTTCGATGTCGTTCAGGCCAGAACCGAGCTGGCCCGCGCCCAGGGCGACCTCATATCGGCCCAGTCCGCGGTGGAGCAGGCGAAGGCCGGGCTGCGCAACGTGCTGGCGCTTCCGCAGTCCACCTCGATCGCGCTCATGGACGGTCCGGCCCCGGAGATGCCCGAAGGCGAGCTGCCCGATCTGATCGATCGCGCGCTGGCGAACCGGCCGGAGATCGCCGCCGGCGAGTCGGCCGTGCGCATCGCGCGGCTGAACGTGGAGCTGAATCGGCGGGAGCATTGGCCCACCATCGCGCTGACCGGCGAGTACTCCCGGCAGTCCGCCGGTGGGCTGGGCGGGACGGCTGAGAGCTGGCAGATCGGGGTCGTAGCCGAGAAGCCGATTCTCGATGGCGGCGCGAAGGCCGCGAGGGTCGAGAGCGCGCATGCCCACCTCCGCTCGGCCGAGCTTGAGCTGCAGCGCACCCGCGAGCAGGCCGCTCTTGAGGTCGTGCAGTCGTTCCTTGCGGTGCAGGAGGCGGCCGAGCGTATCGAGACGGCCCAGCAGGGCGTCGTGGAGGCCCGCGAGCGCCGCCGCATGGCGCAGATTCGCTACCGCGAGGGCATCGCGGCGGGCATCGAGGTCATCGACGCAGACACCGCCCTTGCGGCGGCGGAGGCGAGCCTGGTCAACGCCGAGTACGACCACCAGCTTGCGGTCACGCGTCTGCGCGCGGCCATGGGCGTCATGGCCCCGCCTCCACAGGAGGGAGAGACACAATGAGGGTGGCAGCAGAGGCGGAGCGGTTCCTCCGCCCGCCGTTGGCGATTATCACGGCGTCGCTGGTCGCGGCCTGCGTACTTGTGGCAGGGTGCGCGCGCGATCAGCAGTCGCCCGGAGCGGCGCAGGCCGCGGAGGTGTCGGCGACTCCGGTGCCGGTGGCGACCGCGATGCGCGGCGATATCGATGAGACGCTCGAGATCACCGGCACCGCCGAGGCCGATGTTGAGGTGGACGTGGTGCCCGAGGTCTCGGGCAAGGTCGCTCGGGTCTATGCCGACGTGGGCGACTACGTCCGCAAGGGCCAGACGCTGGTGCGGGTCGATACTCAGGTCGCGGCCGCGCAGCGCGACCAGGCCAGCGCCGGCGTGGCGAGCGCGAAGGCGGCGCGGGAGCAGGCGCGGGCGGCGCGAGACCTGACGGACGAGACCAGCGCCAGTGCGGTGCGCCAGGCGGAGGTCGGCGTCTCCGCCGCGACGGAGCGGCTGGAGCAGGCGCGGGCGGCCGCCAGGCTGGTCGAGTCGCAGGTGAGCAGCGCCATCGAGCAGGCGCGCACGGCCGTGCAGAGCGCGGAGACGCGGCTGGCCGAGGTACGTGCCGGCGCCCGCGCGCAGCAGCGCCGGCAGGCTGAGGCGCAGGTGCAGCAGGCGAAGGCCTCCCTCGATCTGGCCGAGCAGACGCACGCCCGCTACCACCGGCTCCTTGAGGAGGGCGTCATCTCCGAGCAGCAGTACGACCAGGTCAGGACGCAGTACCAGGTCGCCAAGGCGGCACACCAGCAGGCGGTCGAGAACCTGAGCCTGGTCGAGGAGGGTGCGCGCACCGAGCAGGTGCGCCTGGCGGAGCTGGCGGTGGAGCAGTCGAAGCAGCAGCTCGCCCTGGCCGAGGCGAACAGGACGCAGATCGAGGTGGCGCAGCAGGACGTGCGCGCGGCCGAAGAGGGCCTGCGCCAGGCGCGCGAGCAGCTCACCAGCGCCATCGCCGGCCGTGGCCAGGTTGACGTGCAGCAGCGCCGGGTGGCGTCGGCGGAGGCGGCCATCGCACAGGCCGAAGCCAGCGCGCGGGCGGCCTCCGTCCAGCTCGCCAAGCACACCGTCCGCGCCCCCATCTCCGGACTGATCGCCGCGCGGCACGTGGACCGGGGCGAGGGCGCGCTTGCGGGCGCACCGGTGATGCGCATCGTCGATATCGACCCCATCCGCGTGGACGCCGTCGTCAACGAGATGGACGTGGATCGCATCGCGGTCGGCGACTGCGGAGTGGTGACCTTCGACGGTCTCAGTGACCGCGAGTTCGTTGGGACGGTCCGGGAGATCACGCCTCAGGCGAGCCGCAACAGCCGCAACTTCGTGGCGCGCATCGAGGTGGCGAACCCCGGTGGCGCGATCAAGCCGGGCATGTTCGCGCGGGTCCGCCTGATCCTCGCGCACTACGAGGACGTCATTGTCGTCTCCCGCGACATGATCGTCGAGAGCGGGACGAGGAGACTCGCCTACGTGGTTCGCGACGGCAAGGTCGAGGTGCGCGAGGTCATGCTCGGCGCCATGCAGGATAGCCGCGTGCACGTGCTCGAGGGTGTCCGGGAGGGCGAGCAGCTTGTGACGAGCGGCCAGGGCCGCCTCGCCGACGGGCAATCCGTCACGCCGACAGAGCGCGCCGACATGATGGAGACAGACGACGGGGCGAGCTGACGTGAGGCCGCGCAGCAAGAGCACTTCCCCGGAGAGACGACCCGCGTGGGGTGATTCTGTGACTCCACGATACGGATCACGAGGCTGACAGTCCATGTGGTTGACCAGATTCGCCATCGAGCGGCGTGTCACTATATCCATGTTCATCGGGATCCTGATCGTGCTGGGCGCGGTCGGGCTCGGTGAGATGCCCTGGGACCTGTTCCCGAGCATCGACATACCGATCGTCCTCGTCGTCGTGCCCTACCCCGGCGCCGGCCCGGAGGAGATCGAGCAGCGCATCGTCCGCAAGCTTGAGGACGGCCTGAGCGTCCTGGAGGGCCTCGACGAGATCGAGGCCTCCGCTCAGGAGAACATGGGCGTCGTCGTTTTGTCCTTCACCGAACAGACCCAGGTGGACGTGGCGGCGGCGGATGTGCGTGACGCCATCGGCCGGGTGAGGGCGGAGTTCCCCGAGGGCGCGGAGGAGCCTGTGGTCGTCAAGGCCGATCCCGGCTCGATTCCTGTCATCACCGTGGGTCTGAGCGGCGAGCGTTCGCCCCGTGATCTGCGCAAGCTCGTCGAGGACACCATCAAGCCGGTATTCGGCCGCGTGCCCGGCGTCGCGTCAATCTCGATCACGGGCGGCGAGGAGCGCGAGATCCGGGTGCTCATCTCCGAGCAGCGGCTCCAGGCGGTGGGGCTGACGCCGACGGCGCTCTCGCAGCAGCTCCGGCTCGAGAACCTCGACCTGCCGGCGGGCACGATGGAGACCGGCACCCGTGACTTCCGCGTGCGCGTGCTCGGCGAGCTCGACGACCTGGAGGAGCTGCGCTCGCTGCCGCTGGATACGCCGACCGGCGGCGCGGTGCGCCTGGGTGAGATCGCCGAGATCCAGGACACGGTCGTGGACCCCTCCGGTTACGCCCGGATCGACGGCGTCCCGAGCGTTGCGGTGGAGGTGGTCAAGCGCCCCGACGCCAACACCGTGCAGGTCGTCAGCGGCATCAAGCGGGCGATCGATCGGTTCGAGCGCGAGCTTCCGGGTGACCTGGAGTTCACCATCTCCAGCGATCAGTCGGAGCCGGTCATCGAGGCGATCATCGACCTGCGCAACGCCATCATGTGGGGCGCGCTCTTCGCGGCGCTGGTGGTGTTCTTCTTCCTGCACAACTTCCGCGGCATGGTCATCGTCGCGGTCGCGATCCCGACGTCGCTGCTCGCCACCTTCCTCCCCATCGGTCTGGGCTTCGGCTTCACCCTGAACATGATGGTGATGCTCGGCCTCGCGCTGTCGGTCGGGGTTCTCATCGATGACTCGGTGGTAGTGCTCGAGAACATCCAGCGGCATCTGGAGTACGGCGAGCTGCCCGCACAGGCGGCGCTGAACGGGCGCTCGGAGATCGGCGCCGCCGCCATCGCGATCACCATGGTGGACGTGGTGGTCTACCTGCCCGTGGCGCTGATGGAGGGGATCTTCGGCCAGGTCTTCTACAGCTTCGGCATCACGGTCGTCGTCTGCGTGCTCTTCTCCCTGATAATGGCATTCACCCTCACACCGATGCTGTCCGCATGGTGGTACGAGCGCGAGACGGCCAACCACGGCGAGCCCCGGGGCCTGAACGCATTCCTCGCCGGCGTGTTCGGGCTCTGGGACGGCGGCTATGCGCGTCTGAGCGCGCTCTATCGCCGGGTCGCGCGCGTGTGTGTGGCTCATCCCTACCTGACGCTGCTGCTGGGGTACGCCCTCCTCATCGCCGCGGGCCTCGGCATCCTGCGACGCCTGCCCAACGAGTTCTTCCCTGCCAGCGACCAGAGGCAGGTGTCGATCAACATCGAGACCCCGCTGGGCACCCGCCTCGAGGTGACCGACGAGGTGGTGCGGGGCATCGAGGAACGCCTCCAGGACAGGCAGAAGTACCCGGAGGTCGAGCACGTCTACGGCCGTTCGTGCTCGGCGGGGCAGACCATCCTGGGCATCGGCGACGTCGGCCCCAACTACGGCGCGGTCAGCCTCTTCCTGACGCCCGCGCGGGAGCGCAAGAGCGGCGGACTGCGCTCGGACCAGGAGCTGGCGGAGGACCTCCGCAACGATCTGGCCGACGTGCCCTCGGCGGAGCTGCACGTCTCCGCACAGGGGATGGGCACGGGGCACGGGGCGCCGATCGAGCTGGTCCTGTTCAGCGATGACTACGACGCGCTACTGGCCAAGGCTGAAGAGGTTCGGCAGGAGGTAGCGCGGATCGAGGGCCTGCGAGACGTGGAGCTGTCCACTCAGGCCGGCCGCCCGGAAGTCCAGATCGAGATCGACCGTGAGCTGGCGGCGGATAAAGGCATGTCGGTCGCGCAGATCGCGCAAACGATCCGCAACGGCATTGCGGGCGCCACCGACAGCAAGTACCGCGTGGGGGGCGACGAGTACGACATCCGCGTGCAGTTGCCGGAGCTGGACCGGGACAGCCTCGAGAAGATCGCGCGCCTATACCTGGGCCTGACGCGTGACGATGCACCGGTGCACGTCAACGACGTGGCCCGCGTGACACGGGGCACCGGCCCGACGCGCATCGAGCGCTACCAGCGGGAGCGCTCGGTGACGCTGGAGGCTCAGAACCCGGGCATCGGCACGCGCGACGCCACCGACGCCATCGAGGAGGTGCTCGCGGACAACGAGCTCGGCACCATCGGCTGGAGCTGGACCGGAGCGACGAGGTGGCAGGCCGAGGGCATGAGGGAGCTGTCCAAGGCGGCCGTTCTGGCGCTGCTGCTCATGTACATGGTCACCGCGGCGCTGTACAACTCGCTGCTCGAGCCGCTCAACGTCATCCTGATCGTGCCGATCGCGCTGGTCGGCGGCGGCATCGGGCTGTGGCTGGCCGGGATGTCGATGAGCCTGGTCGCGATGATCGGCATGATCATGCTGATGGGCCTGGTGGCCAAGAACTCGATCCTGGTGGTGGACTACACGAACACGCTGCGCGCGCGAGGCATGGCACGCGCGGAGGCGCTGGTCGAGGCCGGGGCGACGAGGATGCAGCCGGTCTTCATGACCACCCTCGCCGCCTCTCTAGGGATGCTGCCCACAGCTCTGGCCCTCGCCGAGGGGTCGGAGTGGCGCGCGCCGATGGCGGTGGTCGTCATCTTCGGGCTGATCCTGTCCACACCCGTCTCGCTGCTCATCGTGCCCGCCTCATACATGGTCTGGGACCAGGTCGGCAGCTTCTTCACCCGCACCGCCCGACGTGTCCTCGGGCTGGGCAACACCCGTGGCCGCAACAACCGGCCCGCCGCGCGCCCGGGTGACGAGGGAGAGTAGCGGGATGGCGGCGAACAAGCTGGCGTTCATCATCGTCGAGAGCGGCGCCGAGCCGGACGTCATGCAGGTGCTGGACGACCTTGGGCTCGACCATTACACGCGGTGGTCCGATATCTCCGGGCACGGTGAAACGGGGCGCAAGGAGGGCAGCGCCATCTTCCCGGGCCTGAACACCGTCCTGATGGTCGCCATGCCGGAGGATCGCGTCGAGCCCCTGGTCGAACGGCTCCACGAGGTCCGCGACTCATTCATCGTGACGCCGGGAATGAAGATCATCGTCACCGACTGCGTCATGTACTGAGATCAGCGGCACGCCGCGCCGCAACGCACGCCGGGCGCGACGGATGGCCGGGCGCCGGTGCGGAGAAGCGGCCACCCGCCGATCCAGGAGGGACGGGGATGCTGCAGATCGACGAGCCGTTCCACGGCGCGGTGCTTAGCCACCGCCACGGGGTCCAGGACGATGAGGGGCTGACCATCGCGGTCACAGGCCGGGCGCCGACCGACCGGCCTGTGCTGGTCAACGGCGTCGAGGCCGAGCGCGAGGGGCAGGGCTTCCTGGCCGGCATCACCATCACCGAGCGGGAGCAGGACATCAGCGCCGTCTGCGAGGGGACGCTGGGCCGCCTGGAGCACACCGTGCGCGTGGTCTGGGACCGGGAGTCGCGGAAGCGCTACCGCTTCAGTATCGACGACAACTCGTTCTGGCTGCGAGACGTCGCCCGCGAGGGCTACGCCTCGCTGTTCGACTGCTTCTACCTGGCGATGCTCAGGGACTTCAACGAGCGCTATGACGCGAAGTTCGTGCTCAACATCTACTTCGAGACGGAGGACGGCTGGCGGCTCACGGACTTCCCGGAGCGGTACCGCGGCGAGTTCGAGGACAACGCCGACTGGCTCTCGCTGGCCTGCCACGCGTATGCCAACATGCCCAACCGGCCCTACCAGTACGCCGCGCCCGAGACGCTGATCGGGGACATCGAGGCGGTCGAGGAGCAGATCCTGCGCTTCGCCGGGGAGCGCACGCTGTCTGT
>JALGUJ010000126.1 GCA_029820945.1 Candidatus Zipacnadia bacterium
CCCTCGCCAAGCCGGGCGTCCGCTCCGTAGACCAGTGGGCCTTGCCCACTGACATCGCCTGTGTACGCCTCCATCGCGCCAACAATCAGAATACCGATGTCCACTTTGCCCGAGAAGCCTTCACTATAGCCGCTTCCCATCATGGTGAACGCGCCCTCTAGCCAGTACAGCATGTCGGACCCTGTCTTCGCCCACAGGCGCGCGGTATAGTGCAGCCTGGGGAAGGGCATCTCGACCCACGCGCCGTCGGCGGACATGAAGCCGACCCTTGCAGTCAGCGGGATGGAAGACCCCTTCCTGTAGTCCCCGGCGCCTTTGAGCCACCACGCATCCTCACGCCACTCGGCTCTCACCGCCGTAAGAGGGAACGAAGCCTGCCCCACAGTCTCTGTGAGCCTCAGGGTGAGTCGGTTCTGGCAGTCGAACAGGGCGAGAAGTCGCCGCTCCCACTGAATAGCCTCTCTACCGATCAACATGTTAACGAAGTTTGGGTCAAGCTCGATCTGCGTGATGAAACCGCTGATCTTCGTCAGTACACTCGCGGCATGGTCGTCGCCGGCGGCCAGCATGTGAGGCATATCGTCACCCAGGGCGGCGAGCAGCGTCCCTCTGGCCGATGGCCGCCGCCATAGCTGTCCCCAGGCGCCGTCGCCGTCGTGATCCGCCACGCCGCTGAGCATATCGGCGAGCATCATCAGGCTGGCGACGGAGCTGATGGGGGTTGTGCCCGCCATCTCGGGCGCTCCCTCCGGTGTGTCGAGCACCGGTCCCGAGCCGAGCAGCACACCAAGGCCGCTGCGAGGATCATCCCGATGAGCGAACGACCAGGTGACATAGCGCTGAAGATCAGGCAGGACATCGTCAACGGCGATCGTGCGACCGGTGGCCGATAGCCGGACATCGAAGCTGGCCAGGAAGTCGATGACATCGGCGATCGTCCTGAAGCTGCCCCCGGCAACGAGGCGGGTATGTGCCCGAAGATCGTCAGGGGTCAGGCTGACAGCATCACGTGGCACGTGTGGGTTGAGCTGATTGCCCTGTGCGTCGAGGAGGCCCAGCGAGTAGCTCTGGAACACCGCGGACTGCACCGCCATGCCGGCCTCTTCTTCGGACCAGAGCGGCTGGTAGGCCTCGGCAGTGCCCCCGGGACGCGTCGGTACCGGACGGGTCGTGCCGCCGACAAGGGGAGTGACGTCCGCGGGCGGAACGGGCGGCCGCTCCCCTGGGGGGAGCGGCGCCTCGGCCGCCCCGAGCTGTTCAAGCGCCCAGACCGCAGTCTCGCGCACATCGGCGTCCGCATCGTTGACGGCCTGCTGCAGGGCCGCGATCACGGCCTCAGTTGCCTGTCCGATCCCCCCCAAAGCCTGGGCCGCCATCATGCGCAGCGCCTCATCCTCGTCCTCGATCGCCCGAAGCAGTGAGGGAACCGCCTCGGCCGCGGGAGGGCCAATCTCAGCAATAACCCAAGCGGCGGAGACGCGGCTCTGCAAGTCGTCACCATCCAGCGCCTCAATCCACTGACTGATTGTTCGGCCCTCATAGACGGCCTCCTGGCCTTCCGCCACGGCGAACAGGACGCAACACACTACTGCAACCGCGAAGATGCGCCGCCATGTCGTCATCGCTTGTCGCCTCCTCGTGTCACGCACCGCCCCGGATAAGCGGGCTCTGTCTGCAGGCCGTACCTCGACCTCGCATCGCGTGATCTTGGCGCCTGGGGGAAGCCTGAACGGAAAGCGTCGCCGGCAGGGAGCCCCGGGAAGAGGCCCGGTCACAGGCGCGGTCGATGCCCTGTCTGCCGGAATCGCGGGTGACGATGCAGTGCGGGCGCGGACGATGAACGGAGGCACGGAAGAGGAGGGGTGCTGACCGGTGAGATGCCGTCTGCTGCGTTGAGATCCCCACACTGCCCAGAAGGCGTTCAACTGCTCCTCCGCGCAGCGGCCAGTGCGCAGGGGGGCCCGCCGGTGCCTCGAGGTTGTCCGGAGCCCGGCTGGGGCCTCATAGCTGGCTCCCCAACGTGATCTGCTGACGCCACACCTGGTCTTCCACGCCGAGGAACGTCCACCTGCAATGGCCACCCCACAAACTGCCTTGGGGCGATCCGAGGATGCTGGGCGCACCGCAAGGCAGGCGGAATGATCTCAGCCCGCGCTCCGCCGGCACGTGCGAGGCGACCGCGCCGCCTCCGGCTCGGCGCCACTGCACAGCATGTCCGGCCTACAGGTCGTAGTCCTCCGCGCGGAAGGCGCTCTGGTCCGCCGCGGCGAGTTGGCGGGCGATGAACTCGCCTTCATCGTCGGGCAGGCCTTCGAGCTGCGCCTGCATCATGTCCAGCCAGCGCACCTCGCGCTCCGGGATATCGACGCGTCCGTCGGCGCGGGCGGCGTTGAGCAACGCCAGCGCTTCGCCCGCCACGGCCCTGCCCGCGTCGTAGTACGAGTCGGCCCCGACGATGGCCCGCGCCAGCGCGATGGCGTTGTCGGGCGTCAGGATGTGCGCCTGCGGGTCGAGCGCTGCGTCGGAGGCGACCAGCCGGTCGCGAAGCTGCAGCGCGGCCTCGGGGCCATCGTCCAGCGCAACGTTCAGCAGCCGAGCGTCGTACGCCAGCGTCTCCAGGTAGCAGCTCGGCGCCCAGCCGCCCAACAGCCGGAGGTGCTGCACGGACTCGTTGCTCCACAGGTCGCAGGTGGCCGCCGCGATATTGCCCAGCGGGCTCGAGTGCGCGCAGGCGGCGGTCTTGCCCTCCATCGACATGGGCAGGCCGGTGATCGCCTTCAGGATCGGGTTTTCGTAGCCGCAGTCCTTGCCCGGCCCCACCGCGCCGCACTCGTACGCCACCAGCGAGCGGACCGCCGAGACCGCGCGCACCACGGCCGCGAAGGCGCGCGGGATCATGCTCTGCTCGGCCAGCACCATCGCGGTGTTGGCGAAGCCGCAGGCGGTGTCACCGGCGGCGTGAACGCCGTGGCGGTCGGCGATCTCCACGATGCGCGTCCACAGGAACCGCATGTCGCGCGCGCCCAGCACGCACAGCGCGAAGATCACCTGCGGCAGATCGCACATGGTCAGCGCGGTGTCGTGGATCTCCTTGCCGCCGGTGGACTCGATGCTGAGCAGGTCGGCGCCGAGCTCGGCGCAGCCCTCGAAGGTCGCGAGGGTCGTCTCGAGCAGCTCGCCGGAGCGCATGTGCGGCGGTCGCTCCATGTCGCGGTTGTCGTTGGGCGTGGCGCGCAACGCCGCGGTCAGGCCACGGTCGCGCGCCGCGTCGATCTCGTCGAGCAGCACGTCACAGACCTCGATCGCCCACTCCGGCCGCCGGGTCATGTCCGGCAGCGTCTCGAACTCCAGCACGACGCCCTCACACTGCAAGTGCTCGGCGCGTTCAAGGGCGTCGGAGGCGGTCTCCCGGTAGATGCGCAGGATCTCCGGCCAGGTCGCCTCATTGATGTGCATCGTCGGCAGCGTGAAGTTCAGCTCCGGGTAGACGCGGCCGCCGCCGATGGTCAGGCCGCTCCGCGTCGTCAGTGGCTTCGGCGCCGTGCCGAAGACCAGCTCCGATGGATCCGCTATCGCCAACTCCGCGAATGTCATACGCGATCCCTCCTCACGTGATTCCCGCTTCGCCCCAGCAGCCTACCTGATCGAAGGCCCGTGCGTATTGCAAAGTGGACCATATTGGTAGGAATTTAGTGCGGAGTCATGCCGCCGCGGGCGCTCCGGCTGTCCCGGGCGCTCCGGCGGCGGCGTACTACGACGCGCTGTCACGCAGGCCCCCCTGCGCCCACGAGTCCTCCCTGCCGTCGCGCAGCTCGACGATGCGCTCGCAGCGGGCGGCCTGCTCCAGGTCGTGCGTCGCCATGATGATCGCCAGGCCCTCGGCACGCAGCGCGCCGAAGATGCCCAGGACCTCATCTCGCGCCTGCCTCTCGAGCCGCCCCGTCGGCTCGTCCGCCAGCAGCAGGTCGGCGTCATTGATGAGCGCGCGCGCGATCGCCACGCGCTGCATGTCGCCGCCGTCGAGGCTGCTCGGCAGGGCCGACATGCGGTCGCCCAGGCCCACCTTGTCGCACATGTCGCGCACCCGCGCCTGGTCATGCCGCCGCGCGAACACCAGCGGCAGGCCGACGTTCTCCGCCACCGTCAGCGTGGGCAGCAGGTAGAAGAGCTGGAAGATGAAGCCGATGTGATCGCGGCGGAACTCGACCAGCTCGCGCTCGGGCAACTCGGTCACGTCCGTGCCGGCGATGATGACCCGGCCGCCGGTGGGCCGATCCAGGCAGCCGATCTGGTTGAGCAGCGTGGTCTTGCCCGACCCGGACCGGCCGACGATGCCGACCATCTCACCCGGCTGCACGGTGAGGCCGAAGTCGGCGAGCGCGTGGACGGTCTCGCTCCCTCGCCGGTACGAGCGCCACAAGTCGCGCACCTCCACCGCCGGTGTGCTCAGGTCAGTCACTGACAATCACCCCACCGCGGAGGCGCAGCACCGTGTCGCCGCGCTCCGCCAGCTCATGGTCGTGGGTTGCGAGCAGGACGGTCAGGCCCTCGCCACTGAGCTCCCGCAGGAGGTCGAAGATCTCGTCGCGGGTGCGCGTGTCGAGGTTCGCGGTCGGCTCGTCGGCCAGCAGCAGGCTCGGACGGTTGACGAGCGCCCGCGCCAGCGCCACCCGCTGCATCTCCCCCCCGGATAGCTCGTCCGGGCGGTGGGTGAGTCGGTGTCCGAGGCCCACGCGGCACAGTAGATCCCGCGCGCGCTGCCGATCGATCCGGTCGCTCCAGATGAGCGGCACCTGCACGTTCTCGGTGGCGGTGAGCGTCGGCAGCAGGTGGAAGTCGGCGAACACGAAGCCGATGTGCTCGCGGCGCAGGGCGTCGAGCCGCGCCTCACCGGTGCGCACGCCGTTGCCGGTGATCATCTGCCCGGCGACGGGGAGCGAGCCCGCGGTGGCGCGGTCGAGGCAGCCCATCAGGTTCAGAGTCGTGGTCTTGCCCGCGCCCGACGGCCCGAGCAGCACGGTGAACTCGCCCGGGGGAAGCGCGAGATCGATGGCGCGCAGGGCCGGGATATCCCGCTTGCCGAGAGTGTACGTCTTCGCCAGGTCCCGGGCCTCAACGACGTAGCTGTTGGTACTCACGATGAACCACCTCCGATCGCCTCGATGGGAGAGATGGACGCGGCGCGCCACGCCGGCCAGGTGCCCGCGAGCATCCCCAGGACCACCGAGACGCTGATGCAGATCACGAAGGTCGAGCCGGTCATGCCGAGCGCGAAGTCGGCGGGCGTGTGCGGCACCACGAGTCGCAGCAGCGCCACCACGCCGCGCCCCGACAGCAGCGCGAGCGCGACGCCCGCGAAGCCGCCGGCGATCGTGGTCATGAGCGTCTCCAGCCAGATCAGGCGGAATACGTCCGGCCGCCCGGCGCCCATGGCCTTCATCATGCCGATCTCGCGCGTGCGTTCGTACACGGCCATCAGGATCGTGGTCAGCACGCCCACGCCGCCGACCACCAGGGCCACGGCGACGATCGCCAGCACGAAGACCCGGGTGGATGACAGCAGCGACGTGAGCGTGTTGAGCAGCTCGGAGAGCGGGAAGACGTTCATGCCCGCCTCGGCGTCCATCGACGCCTGGCGCAGGGCCGAGGCGACCTCGTCGGTCCTGGTGACATCCGTGAGCTTGACGAGGATCACCACCAGCTTGTCCTCCAGCCCGAAGATGCGCTGCAGCGTCTTCTGGGGCAGGAAGGTCAGGCCGTCATCCTGGGAGTTGGTGCGGGCCAGGACCCCGGAGACCGTCACCTGCGTGGGCGGGACGCGCGAGGCGTCCTCGATGGTGATGGTGTCGCCGGCGCCGACGTCGAGCTTGTCGGCCACGGAGGCGCCCAGAATGGCGGCATCCTCGCCTGCGACGCCGCCACTCTTCGCCAGCCATGGCACACTGACCTTCTCGATCTTCGCCATGCGCCAGGCCGCCCGAAGGACAACCCGCTCCCCGCCGCGAACAGAACACCTCCGGCAGACCAACTCCCACGCGTGGTAGAAGGCGCTGGTCTCTCATGCCTGTCCTCGAATGGATCGGCAAGCAGGCTGTTGTCAACCACCACAACCAGGTCCCCTATCGGGTACTTCGGTGTGACGAGCAGCTGTCGGTGGGTGACCCCGGCAGCGGCAACTTGTTGGTCGAGGGCGACAACCTGCATGCACTCAAGGCTCTCCTGCCATATTACGCCGGACAGGTCAAGTGCATCTACATAGACCCCCCATACAACACCGGCAACGAGCAATGGGTGTACAACGACAACGTCAACGCGCCGGAGATACGCAAGTGGCTCCACCAGACCGTCGGTGACGAGGCGGAGGATCTATCCCGGCACGACAAGTGGCTCTGCATGATGTACCCGCGTCTCGTTCTGCTCCGCGAGTTCCTTCGTCAGGACGGCGTCATTTTCGTCAGCATTGACGACAATGAGCTAGCACACCTCCGAGCCCTCCTGGACGAAGTGTTCGGCCCACGCAACTTCATCGGTACGGTCGTCTGGCAGAAACGCACGTCCCCCGACGCACGCCTCAAGCTCAGCGCCGCGCGCTGCGCCTGAGGTGCGCCGTGGCATGGCCCCGAGGTGTGGGGCGCGGACACGGTGCCAACTGAGGAGTGGTGGGGACATGCGACGTGCGGCGCTGGGGTCCCCGGGGGTGTGTCCATCAGGTGCGGCGTCACCGTGGGCGAGACCGCCGCCGGATCGGCCGGCTCATCGTCCTGCGCCTTGACGGCGCAGCAGCAACCGTGGCCTTCCGCCGGCGGCGACGGCGCGTCCGTCGCGCAACACGGCAGCGGGGCCTGCGTGTGCGCCACCGCTGCAGCGGGCGTCTGCCGGCAGCCGCACTGGAGTACGGCGCCGAGCAGCACCGCCTGCAGACCGAAGATAATTGCCACGAGCCAGATGGTTCTCTTCATCGTGATCTGGCGCACCCTGGCGCCGCTACAGAGGATAACGCCTGCGCCGGCTGGAAAGTTCACCAGAATGATAGGAATTCTGCGCGCCCCGCCTGTTCGGCTCGGGCCGGCTTCCGGCGCCGTGACCGGTGCGCGCACCGACGTCGGTGGCGAGGCCGCAACCCTCTCACTCCAGGTGGACCAAGATTCGGAGTTCAGACCAAGAATGCAGGCGTGAAGGAGGGTTCTCCCATGAAGGGCAGGCGCTATGCAGAGGAGCAGATCGTGCGCATCCTGGGCGAGGTGCAGGGCGGTCGGTCGGTGCCGGGGACCGCGCATCAGCACCGCGTCTCGGAGGGAACCATCCACCGCCGGCGGAAACAGGTCGGCGACATGGAGCTGTCGGAGGTGAAGCGGCTGCGCCCTCTCGCGGCCGAGGGCAGGTGGAGCATGCTCTGCATTGCGTTCCCGATCGCGCCCGGCGGGCACGTCCGGAGAATCGCCTGTGCCCTCGCGGCGCTCGCGATCATCCTCGCACTCTCCGCCGCCGCGGCGTCCGCTCAGGAGCTGGTGACGAACCCCGAACTGCTGCCCACCGTGGATGGCGCTGCGCCGGAGAGCTGGATCTTCGAGGAGTGGGACACGGGCAGCAGCTCGCGCTACTCCGCCACCGGTGGGCGCGGCGGCTCGCCCGCCGCGGGCATTGAGGTGCCAAGCGATCAGGATCGCGGCTCGTGGTATCAGCGCGTGCCGCTGGGGGGCCGCCGGCGGCTGCACCTGACCGGCTGCTACCGCACCGAGGGCATCTCGCCGCACAACGCCGCGGCCGTGCGCCTGACCTGGCTGGACGCCGAGCGCGAGTTCCTGCGCAACGACCGCATCGAGCTTGACGCGGCGGATGACTGGACCACGTTCGAGCGCGTCGTCAGCGCGCCGGCGGACGCCGCGATCCTGCAGGTCGAGCTGTTCGACTTCTTCCGGCCCGGCATCGTGTGGTGGGACAGCGCGCACTTGCGTGAGGCCACGCGCGAGGAGCTGCTGCACTTCGATGACCGGCCCGGCGGCGTCGGGGAGTGGGGCTTCCGCCCGCGCGCCGGTGAGGTGTGCGCGGTGACGCCGCCGGCCTTCGTCTGGCGGCCTCAGCAGGGCGCGGTCAGCTACGCCGTACAGGTGGCGCGCGACGAGCAGTTCGCCGACCTCGCCTGGGGGGCCGCGGGCATCGACCTCACGGCGCACGTCCCGCCGCGCACTATCGAGCCCGGGCGCTACTGGTGGCGCGTGCGCTTCATCGACGGGGAGGGCTCGCAGTCGTCGTGGAGCCTGGCCCGTGGCTTCACGATCCCCGAGAACGCCGCCGCCTTCCCGCTGCCGACGCGCGCCGACCTGTGCGCGCGCGTGCCCGAGGGCCATCCACGCCTCTTCCTGCGCCCCGAGGAGCTGCCGCGGCTGCGCGAACTGGCGCGCGGGCCGCTCAAGGACCGCTACGATGAGCTGGTACGCCGGTGCGAGGAGCTGATCGCCCGGCCGCCCAACACCGCCGACTACCCGAAGTACCCCGAGGGCATGGAGCGTCTGAGCCCGGAGTGGGCGCGCATCTGGCGCGGCGCGCGGTCCTACGTGGAGCGGCCGCTGGTGGGCGCCGCGACCCTCGGCTTCATCTGGCGCCTTGGCGGGCCCGAGCGCTACGGCGAGATGGCGCGCCGGCTGCTCATGGAGGTCGCCGAGTGGGACCCGGTGGGCGCAACCGGCTACCGCTACAATGACGAGGCGGGCATGCGCTACGCGTGGGGCTTCTCCCGCGCCTACACTATGGTCGCCGACCTGCTCACCGACGAGGAGCGCGAGAAGTGCCGGCAGGTCATGCGCGTGCGCGGCACGGAGATGTACGCTCACCTGCACCGGTATCGCCACCACCTCTGGAAGCCCTACAGCAGCCACCCCAACCGCGCCTACCACTTCCTCGGCGAGATCGGCCTGGCGTTCCATGGTGAGATCCCCGAGGCCGAAGACTGGGCGTGGTTCACCACCAACGTCTTCTTCAGCGTCTACCCGGTGTGGAGCGACGACGACGGCGGCTGGCACGAGGGCACCAGCTACTGGTCCAGCTACATCTACTGGATCACCGAGTGGCTCGACATCATGCAGGCCACCCTCAAGCTCGATGGCTATGGCAAGCTGTTCTTCTCGCAGGTCGGCTACTACCCGATCTACGCTCAGCCGCCGAACCTGCCGCGCATCGTCTTCGGTGACACCACCGGCGTGCGCGTCGCGCCCAATCTCGCACCGATCATGTCCGTGTTCGCGCAGACCTCGGGCAATCCGTACTGGCGCGACTACGTCGAGCGCATCGGCGGCCCGGTTGACAGCGGCGGCTATCGGGCCTTCCTGCACGCCGCCCGCGCCCTCGAACGCGGCGAGACGCCCCGCCGCTCCATCGCCGAGCTGCCCACCTCCCGCCTGTTCCGCGGTACCGGACTGGCGTTCATGCACACCGACCTCACCGATGCCGCGAACGACGTGATGGTCGCCTTCAAGTCAAGCCCCTTCGGCTCGCAGAGCCATGGCAACGAGGCGCAGAACTCCTTCGAGCTGTACGCCTTCGGCGAGCCACTACTGGTGCGCAGCGGCACGCGCGAGATCCATGGTAGCCCCCATCACCGCGGCTGGACCCAGACCACGCGCTCCTGCAACGCCATCACCGCCAACGGCGTCGGGCAGATGCCCAACTCAGCCTCGGCGGTGGGCAGGATACGCGACTTCGCAGCGGCGCCCGATTGCGCCTGGATGGTGGGTGACGCCGCGGAGGCCTACGCGACACCGATGCGCCGCGCCGACCGGCACATGCTCTTCGTCAAGCCCGACCTGCTTCTCGTCGTCGATGACCTGCAGACCGCCGAGCCCGCGACCTTCGAGTACTGGCTGCACACGGTCCAGCCGCTGCAGGTGCAGGCTCCCGACGACATCGCGCTGGTGGTGGGCGGCGCGGGCTGCCGGATCAGCTTCCTCGCGCCCGACGCCCTGCGCCTCACGCAGAGCGAGGGCTACGACCCTCCCATCCGCCCGCCCTACGATGAGCAGATCCACGAGTACCACCTGACCGCCCAGATCGCCGAGCCGTCCGCGCTCCGCCAGTTCGTCACGCTCATCCGCCCGCACCGCGCAGACCAGCCCATCGACCCGCGCGCTGAGTATCTGGCGCTCCCCGCCGGCCACGCGCTGCGCGCGCCAGTGCCCGAGGGAGAGGCGCTGATTCTCCTGCGCACCGGAAGCGGCCGCCTCGCTGCCTGGGGCCTCGAGACCGATGCGGATGTCGCGGTGGTGCGGGTGGACGACGGGGGCCAAGTCGCGAGCTGCTTCGTGGCGGGAGCCGGTGACGTGAGCTGGCAGGGCGTGCCGCTGGCAGCGCAGGCGGCACCGTGACAGGCCGCAGGCCACCACAAGGCAGCAGTGACATGGCTGACATCGAGCCCGCGTTATTCGCGTAGGTCGGCCTGCGCCTGATCCCGCCCGGGGGCGGGATCAGGCGCAGGTGAGAGCGCGCTCCGGCGCGCTCTCAGCTTCCAGCCCGACATGCATGCTGCGGCCAGCGCCACGAGGGCGAGGGCCGTGAGCAGCGACGCGCAGATCGTGACTGCTCCCGTCAGTCGCCCTCCTTCGTGGCAATGCCATGCAGCACGAGATCCACCAGCGCCTCCACGAACCGGTCGCGCATGGCCGTCCAGCCCTTCGTCTGCGCCCGGCGCGCAGCGTGGCCGAGGAAGCCACGGATCGCCATCATCATCACGTACGTGGCGTGGCGCGCCACCCCCTCGCGCACGTCGCCACGCGCGGCCAGCACCTCGAGCAGCCGTCGGAAGCCGCCCCTGACCTTGCGGAACTGCACCTGCAGCTCGCCCCGCGCGACCTCATCGCGCGCCGCCTCCTGGAAGAGCACGCGCATCCAGGGCCGATGCCGCCACGCTGCGTCGAGGTGGTCGTGCACGGCCCGCCGCAGCGCCTCCTCGGCGGAGATATCGTCGAGCCCCTCGCCGGGCCTCTCGAACAGCTCGGCGGGGCCGAACCGGCGAACCACCTCGAGGAAGAGCTCCCGCTTGGTCGGGAAGTACTTGAAGAGCGCGGCCTCCGTCACGCCCGTCTCCTCAGCGATGGCGCGCGTGGTGGCGCGGTCGTAGCCCTCGGCCGCGAACAGCTCGAGCGCCGCCGCCAGGAGCTGCTCGCGCCGCCTCTCGCCCTTGGTCTGTGGCACCGCAGGTTGCCTCCCCGACGAAAGTGAGCGACCACTTACCAGTGGAAACGCTCACCGGCGGTCCAGGGTTCGCGGACCGGGGGAAGAGGTCCGCGGCCGGCGCCCGCCCGCGAATAGCTTCGGGGCGCCACGAGGGTTCCGACCGGACGACAGGGAAGTCCCCGGAGAGATCACCAGAACGCTCCCGGAGGAGACCATGCGCATCGCGATTGTCGCCGCGAGTCTGGCCGTGCCCGTCGCTATCGCCTGCGCCCAGCAAGGGCAGTGGACGACCTGGCCACCGCGCGAGTACTTCGTGGACAGCCTGGTCGATGATGTGCCCGGGATCCTTGAGGCGTACCACCCGGAGACCGGCCGCTTCGGCACCGAGCCGTGGATCTGCCGCGACCAGAACGTCATCTTCCCGCTCGCCGTGGCCTGGAGCCTGGACGACCCGAACAACCCGTACCACCACAGCGACGAGGTGCTGGCGGCCATCGCGGGCGGGGGCGAGGCCCTCGTCGATGCGCAGGACGACACGGGGCGCTGGCGCTTCGACAAGAAGGATGGCTCGTACTGGGGCCAGATCCACATGCCGTGGACCTACAGCCGCTGGATCCGCGCGTACCAGATCGTCCGCGACGCGCTCCCGGCGGAGAGCCGCACGAAGTGGGAGCAGGGCCTGCGGCTCGGCTTCAAGGTCATGGCGCAGTACTACCCCGATTCGGGCGTTCACAACATCCCCGTGCACCGCGCCATGGCCTTGTACATCGCCGGCGAGTGCTTCGGCAACGAGGAGTGGCAGCACAGCGCCACGCAGTTCATGGCGAAGGCGGTCGCCGAGCAGGACCCCGGCGGCTTCTGGTCTGAACACGCCGGCCCGGTGGTAGGCTACAACTTCGTCTACATCGACGCCCTCGGGATCTACTACCACCACTCCGGCGACCCGGTGGTGCTCGAGGCGCTGGAGCGCTCGGCGCACTTCCACGCCTCGGTGTTGTGGCCCGACGGCTCGTCGGTCTCGGCGATCGACGAGCGCCAGATCTACCACGACGGCGTCGCCCTCGGCAACGTCGGCTTCAGCCTCACCGCGGAGGGCCGCGGCTTCATCCTCAGCCAGCTTGCGGCCTTCAACGCCGGCCAGGACCGGCTCGTGAACGCGGACTACGCGGCCTCGATGCTGCTCGACGCGGGCGAGGGCGAGGTGCTCATGCCCGAGGACATCGGCGACGACGGCGCGGTGATTCTGGGTGACGCCGACGCATTGATCCGCCGCGGCGACGAGTGGAACTGGGCCCTGTCGGCTTACGCCGCCCAGGTCCCGGACAGCCGATGGATCCAGGACCGCCACAACCTCGTGGACATCTTCCACGCCGAGCTTGGGATGGTCGCCGGTGGCGGTAACACCAAGCTGCAGCCCTACTGGTCCACCTTCACGGTCGGCGACCCGAGCCTGCTATCGCACACGCCCGGCGATGAGCAGCCCGACTTCACGCCCGATGGCATCGACCTGCTGTGGACGCCCACGAACGGGAGCGTGAGCCGCGACGGCGACCTCACCCGCCTCGACCTTGCCTACGGAGACGAGCGGTGCTCGGTCGAGGTGCGCGCCGACGGCGACCGGCTGCTGCTGACGTATCGCGCGGAGCCCGGCCGCCGGGGCGAGGCGCACCTGCCGCTGATGATGCGCGGCAGCCAGCTTCACCTCGCCGACGGCAGCACCGTCCGGCTGATGGAGGAGCCGCTGCAGCTCTCGAGCGACGAGATCGGCGAGTGGTTCGTCTACGGCGACCTGAAGGTCGGCGTGCCGGATGGCTGCTCGCTGCGCTGGCCCGCTCGCCAGCACAACCCGTACACCAGGGACGGTCACTCGTCGCTGCGGGCCGCGAAGCTCGTGCTCGCGCTGCCGTTCGAGGACACGGGCGAGCGCACCGTCGCTCTCGAGCACGTCCCGCCCGAGCCCTTTGAGGGCCTGATCTTCGATGCGCGGGAGCTTGAGGTCGAGGTCGCCGAGGGCTGCTACACCAAGCGCCTCGACGGTCTCGGCTCGCAACTTCTGGGCGGCAGCAAGGTCGGCGACTGGATCACCTTCGCGTTGCCCGAGGTCGAGGCCGGGCGCTACGAGCTGCTGGCCGACTTCGTGCTGGCGGACGTCTACGGCATCGTGGAGGTGCTCGTGGACGGCGAGCGCGTCGGCGAGGAGTTCGACGCGTACTGGACCGGCATCGACGACAGCGGGGCGCGCGCCTCGTTCGGCGAGGTCGATGTGGGGGCAGGCGAGCATGAGGTCACGGTCCGCGTCGTCGGCAAGAACGAGCAGGCGACCAATACCATCGTGAGCGTCCAGAAGTGGCTGCTGCGACCGTTGGACTGACCGCTCGGGCGGAGGAGAGATCGACATGCGATCTGCCACGATGCTGGCCATCTGCGTCCTTATCGCCGCACAGGCGGTGGGGGCCGAGACGATCCCGCTGTCCGAGCCCGGCTACGTGCTGCCCTACGGCGAGACGGTCGAGCTCCCGTTCACGCCCACCGGCGACTACAGCTCTGTTCGCGTGGTCTACACCGTACGGATGGACTCGCCCAGCGCGGCGGGGTCCACTCACGTCATGGGCCTGTCGCTCAACGGCCGGGCACTCACGGCGGCGGTCAGTCGCGCCGCCGCGCGCCTGCTCAACAAGCCGCTGTCCGCGACCATGGCCAGTGGGCTTGACGTGCCGTGGGCGCGCGGCGACCAGTGGCGAGT